>NZ_LNGH01000012.1 GCF_011057715.1 Marinitoga sp. 38H-ov | reverse complement strand
AGTTAGGATTATTCTTGTAACCAAATTCATGAATAATGTTTAATTCATCCATAAAAGCAGCAGTAATTTTAGCAAATGGACATTATCTGACCTAATAATGAGATTATCAGGAGTAGCACCTCTTAATAGCTTTTCTTAAAGTTGAAATAAAGTCTTTAGCAAATTACCAATATAAACACCAACAACAGCCCTATCAAAACTATCGATTATAGTAAGTATTGCGAACCATCATATTTAGTGGGGATAAATTTAATATATGATTCCCAGTATTGATTAGGTCTGGTAATGTCGTGATTTTTAGGTCTTCTTTTAGGATGTTTTGGATGATGACGATAATTTCTAATAAGACTTAATTCTTTTCTTAATCTATGAATCTTTTTGTGATTAATTTATACTTGTGTCTAAAAATAGCAGCTAACTTCTTAGAACCAAGAGTTTTGTAAAAGAACTCAGGATTCAAAGGGTCATCAATAGATAACAAATCAACAAGCAATTGTTTAATATAATCATCAGAAACTTTTTTACCGTCAGCAGTATAGGAATGACCTTTAAAATAAGACTTTCTGGTTAACAAAAAACAACCTGGTATTGAACTGGAACTAATGTTATAACGATTGAGTAAAAAAGAAGTAGAAAAAATCTCTATATTTAAAAATAATCAAAAAAACACCAATAAAAGTTACTTTTTCCAGTTGTGTTAAAAAGTTAATCTCATCTTCTTGCATTTTAATAAGCAATTCCTTTTCAATAAGAAGACGTTCATAATATTCAATCTTCTTCTTTAAAGAATTAGTATCATTGGAATTATTATCAGGTTTAACAATACCAGCAGACTCATAAATAAAAGGAGGAACCTTAGAAATATCAGAAATAATGGACTTAGGCCTTCCTTTCTTAGAATTAAATACATTATCATCATAACCGGATTCCTCATATTTTTTAACCCATTTATGTAAAGTGTGAGATGAAGGAATCATATAGCAATATCGGATAAAGACTTATCAGAATTAAGATATTCTTTAACAACTTGAAGTTTGAAATCAGGAGAATACTTATTTCTATTTTTCATAACAAACACCCCTTTCATTCCTTTAGTTTAATGATATCATTTTCTTATTTTTTCTCCAAATATTCCATGGGGTGATTACGGATATAGAATACCTAAAGTAAAAAAATTTCCTAATTTTATAACACACTGGAATCAAAAGTGTAGGATTATTTGACTCTTATGTTGGAAGGAATATGAGAAAAAAATTCCTGAATGCATTAAAAAATAGGGTTTCCATCTTCAAATGGAATGAATGTGAGGACACTCAAAAAAGTGATCTAGTTGGACATAAAAAGTTTGAGGAAAAAATGGTGAGCAAAATATATAAAACAGAAAAGTGATTTGGAGATAGTATAAAAATAAAATAATAAAAATATTAAAATATTTATAATAAGATCTTTTTAAATATCAAAAAGAAAAAGATTATTAAAAAACTAAGAAAAAATGAATTTTTGGAAACTAATCAATAATATTGCTTTGAAAAGGAGAGATTTAATGAATAAAAATATTTTTTTAATAATTACCGACTGTTTAAGAAAAGATTATTTCGATAAAATGGAATTTTCAAAGAAAGTAGACCTTTCTATCAATAATGCTTATTCAGTAGCTCCAAATACATTTTTTGCTGTTCCATCTATATTAACAGGTACCTACCCATTTCAGATTATAAAAAATTCTAAAATAATGAAAAGCTTATATACATTTTTACCAAAAATAGCTAATCAACTAGAATATTTAGATATATTTATTACAGGGAATACAGTGACTTCAAGAGCTTTTGGTTATTATATTAATAAAGGATATTTTAACGATTTTTTTGAAAAAAGTGAAAGTGAAATAATGAGATTAAAAAAAGAAAATAATAATAAAAAAAATGAAATTATTAAATATTTAAATGATTATAAAAAATTAAAATCTTTAATAAAGCTTGTATATAATAAATTCTATAAACCTATAGCGTTTAAAATAACAAAAAATGATTTTAATATCAGGAATACATCATTTGAAACTAAAGTAAGAATAGAAGAAATTTTAAATACTTTTAAAAATATTGAAATTTCTAAAGAAAATAAGTATTTTGGATTTATACATCTTATGGATACACATACACCTTATGGAGCTCCTTACTTAAATAAAAAGAAGCTTGAAAAAGCACAAGAAATAATTAAGAAATTGTATTATATGCCATTAAATTTAAAGAAAAAAGAAATTGAATTTTTGAAAGAGTTGTATGAAGGTGAAGTTGATTATTTAGATAAGAATTTAGAAATTTTAATAAATGAGATAGATAAAAAATTTAATTTGGAAAATAGTTTAGTAGTGGTTGTTTCTGATCACGGTGAAGCGTTTGGTGAAAATGGTATTTTTGAACATCCTGGAAATGGATTAATAGAAGAAATTTTGCATGTTCCTTTAAGTTTTATTGGGAAAAATGCAAATAAAATTAAGATAGATGATAAAGGAATATTTTCAACCAGGCGAATTCATGAAATAATTAGTAGATATCTTTTTGGAGAAGAGAATATATTTATTGAAAGTTCAAGGGAAGAAATAGCTTTTGGTTATAAGAGAATAGGAAGTTCTGTAATTGATAGTGTTTATGAAATAACTAACATAGCAAAAATAAACAATAAAAAAATTGAGGTATATGATTACAGTAAAGAGAGTGAAATTCAAAATGATATTAATGATAAGTTAATTCTTGAAAGAAAGATATATTTAAAAAATAAAATTTCAAGAAATTTATATGGGTATAAATTACCTAAATAATAACCTGGAGCCAAAAAGCTCCAGGTTATTTATAAATTATAAAAATTAAGAATGAATTTGTGGACATCAGTAATTTTTTTTGGAACATTTTTCAAAGTACTCAGAATCATTCCATGTTGAGCATGGTTTGCATCATCTGGACCAGTGTCATTTTCATGAAGCCATATTGTTTCATTTCCAACTGTTCCCATTGAACGCCAGTCTAAATTACCAAAATAAACGATTAAATCCGGTGCAATATTGTTTGTTTTTTCGTATACTTCTTCTGGTTTGAATGAAACTGTACCTATATTATTTCCATTTTCATCTGTAATTTCAGATAAGTCTTTTATTAATTGGTTTCTTACTTCTTCGTATTTTTCTTTTGGAATTATTCCATTTGGTTCTCTTCCTTTAACATTAAGGAATATTCTTCCGTAATAACCTCCCATTCCCCAGGCTTTTGTTTTTGACCAATCTATTTTATCTTCAGAAATTAATTTACCAATTCTTGTAGGTTTTTCTGGTTTTTCTTTTAAAGCTAAATATCCTTTTTCTATTAACCAATCATTAATTGCTATTCCACCTTCCATTTTTTTAACTCCATGATCGGAAACTATTAGAATTTCTGTGTTTTCTGGAAGAGTACTTATTAATTCTTCTATTTTCTCATCAATAAACTTATAATAATCTTTTATTGCATTTACAAATTTACTATTTGGATCATGTTTAAAATGAGTTTTATCATAATGTGCCCAGAATGCATGATGTAATCTATCTGTTCCCATTATAACCATCATGAAAAAGTCCCATTCTTTTTCTGTTAATAAATGTTTAGCAACAGTGAATCTTTTTTCTTCCATTATATATAAATCTTTTAATAGTCTTTCTTTGTCATTACTTCTAAAATTTTCAACATCAAACATATATTCTCCTACCCAATTTTCTATTTCTTTTTTTAAAGATTTTGGATAGGTGTATTCTGATTTTGTGCTTGGAGTTAAGAAACTAGTCACCAGATATCCATTTATTGATTTTGGTGGGTAGGTTAAAGGAACACCTAAAACAATTGATTTTAAACCCTTTTCACCTAATTTATCCCATACTGTTTTTTCTTTTACTAGTCTTGAATTTGCAAAGAATACAGAATCATATGAATAATCTTTTCTGTTTCTAAAACCGTAAAACCCCAATGTTCCAGGATCTTTACCTGTCATCATTGACATCCACGCAGGAACTGTAATTGGCGGAATTGTTGATTCCAACGGACCATAACTTCCATCTTCTGCAATTTTCTTAATTGTTGGTAATTCATCTATAAACTCTTCAAAAACGAGTTTTGGATCAGCACAATCCAACCCTATTACAACTAATTTTTTATTTTTCATATTCGCATCTCCTTTAATCAAGATATCCTAAATCTTGTAATCTCTTTTTTATTATTTCTTCTTCTTCTTCATTGAATACTTCTTCATTATTTTCTTCATCTGAGTTTAATACTTCATTTAATACAAATTCCACATATTCATCTACAGTTTCAAAACCATATTCTTCCAGGTTTGATTTGATTTTTTCAAATAATTCATCTGAAATTTTGATTTCTTTTGCCATTTTAACTACCTCCTTCTATTTACCAGGGTTTAAATATTATTCCTTTTTCTTGTAATTCTGATTTGATTATATTCATTGCAGATTCTGTGTGTTCAAAATCGTAGATGTGTAAATCCGGTTTTATGTCTGTTGTTATATCTTCGCCTACCCATATTACTTGAATTAAATCTGGGTCTACAATTGTTTTAATTAAATCCAAATCTTTATTTGTTAGTTCTATTGCTGTAATTATTAATATCATTCCAGAATCTAACATTATATGAGCTATTTCAGCCATTCTCCTCAAATGTTCTTCTCTATTTTTAACTTTTGAATCTTCATGATTTTTTATATCAGCATCAACACCATATAATATATTTCCTATACCTAAAAAATATACAAATTTACCATCATTAAATAATCTCTTTTCTAATGCTCTTGCAATATCTTTTCTTCCTTCTCCTTCTTTTCCTGTTATCAATAATAATGTTGATTTTTGAGAATATTTTTCTGCTCTTTCTTCTCTTGAAATATCTCCTTTTATCCATTTGTAATTCCTTAATATAACCTTATCTCTTATATTGTATTGTTCATCTTTAACTTGTTCAATTATTATTCCTCCACCAGAAATTTCATAATTATCTACTATAACAAATCTGCTAGTTTGAGGAATTTCATATGTCAAGTCAAATGCTATTGGCTTTTCTGTTTTTAATATTATTTCTGCTACATCATGTCTATCTATTCTATCTTTTATTGATTTTTCTAATGTTGAAGCATCTAATATCATATTTATTTTGTCTATTTTGCATCTGACTTTAGCTGTTCCTATTTTTAATATGTATTCTTTACCTTTAATCATTGGATCTTTTCCTAACCAAAACATATTTGCTTTTATTTTTTTAGATACCAATGGTTTTTTTTCGCCATTTACTGTAGCAATTTCTCCTCTTCTTACATATATTTGTTCTTCTAATGTAAAACCACAATGTTGTCCTGCTTTTTTTTCTGTTTGTATTGGTTTATTAAACTCTTCTATTGTTTTTACTTTGCTTTTTTTTCCAGAAGGATAGAATATAACTTCATCTCCAACTTTAATTTTTCCTGTTTCTATAGTTCCAGCAACTATTCTCCTATTATCTCCACTTTTAGTAAATTTATATACGTCCTGTACAGGCATTCTAAATGGTTTGTCTTCTGGAAGCTTTTCTGTTTCAAAAGAATCTAATGTTTCTAATACAGTTTGACCATTATACCATGGCATTTTGTTTGATAATGAGGCTATATTATCTCCTTCAAGTCCTGATACTGGTATAAATGTTTTTGGTGTAATGTTTATTTTATTTAGAAATTCTGTATATTCTTTTACAATACTATTATATATTTTTTCATCATAGTTTATTAAATCCATTTTATTTACTAATACAGTTATTTGTTTAATGCCCAACATTGCTAACATATATCCATGCCTTTTTGAGTTTTCTTTAACTCCTTCTGCTGCATCTATTACTAGTAATGCTGCTTCAGCATGTGATGCACCTGTAACCATATTTTTTAAGAATTCTATATGCCCTGGAGCGTCTATTATTATATAATTTCTTTTTTCTGTTTTAAAGAATATCCTTGCAGCATCTATTGTTATTCCTTGTGCTTGTTCATCTTTTAATGCATCAATTAAAAATGCATATTCAAATGGTTTAGAATTTCTTCTACAATTTTCTTTAACTTGTTCAAGTTTTCCTTCAGGTAAAGAGTTGGTATCTGCTAATAGTCTTCCTACTATTGTACTTTTTCCGTGATCAACGTGTCCTACAAAAACTATACTCATATCTTGTTTTTCTATTATTTTATCCATTTTAATCCCCCTTCTTACATGTATCCATCTTTTCTTAATTCTTCTAATCCTCCACCATCTTCTTTATCTTGTGCTCTTCCGGATCTTTCTGCAATATTTTTTAATTTACCGCTTTCTAATTCTTCTATTACTTCATCTACATTTTTTGCATTTGAATCTATTGGGAATGTACATGGATAACATCCTAATGATCTATATCTTTTTCCATTTCCATTATCATAATATAATGAAACTGTGGGTATATTTTCTCTTTTGATATACTTCCATATATCCAATTCTGTCCAATCGAGTAAAGGATGTATTCTTAAATGTGTTCCTGGTGCAAAATCTGTTTTGTATTGATTCCAAAATTCTGGTGGTTGATCGGAAATATCCCAAAGATTTTCTTGATCTCTTGGGGAAAAATACCTTTCTTTTGATCTAGATCCTTCTTCGTCAGCTCTAACACCAACGATAACTCCCGTAAAAGGTTCTCTATTAGGATCTGGTTCATATTTACCAGTTGCGTGATTTAATCTATATCTCGTCCATGTTCCATCTAAAGTATGTCTTAAGGCATCTGTTTTTAATCTTTTACAACATTCAAGCCTAGTTGCATTTCCATCAGGAAATGTTTGTTTTGTTTTTAGTGCTTCTACATTTTGGCCATATATCATATCTAAATTCCATTCCATTGCTAATCTATCTCTATATTCAATCATTTCTGGTATTTTATAACTTGTATCAATATGAACTAAAGGAAAAGGCACATGCCCAAAAAATGCTTTTCTGGCAAGCCATAATAATACTGTACTATCTTTTCCTATTGACCATAGCATACATAAGTTTTTGAAGTTTGCGTATGCTTCTCTAAATATATGTATGCTTTTTACTTCTAATCGTTCAAGATGATCCATTGTGCACCTCCTAGTTGATTATGGTTATTTTAACCTTATACTTTTTTGAAATATTTTCAAAAATATATTTTAATATGTTCCAGTAGGGGTTGAAATCTTTTTTGAAAGTTATAATTAATTCATCTATATTTTTTTCTTCTATGATTTTTTCAATGATTTCTTTGTAATTTCCATTAATTTTTTTAATTTGTATATTTGGATATAATTCCCTGGAAAATTTTATCCATTTTTCCCTCATAATTGTTAAATTATTTAGTAAAACATCTTTTAGTTGATTGATTGTTTCTTCTCCAAGCCATCCATTGCTTATTAAGAACTCAGCGGATAAATATACTATATTCTCATCTATGATTAGATAAAACTCTGGATTATCATATTTTTTAAATATTCTAGATAGTGCCTTTTTGTTTTTTTTCATGTCTATATTAATAATAATATTATTCATAATGCACCTCTTATTTATATAATATAGGCCAATATATTAATATTGAAAGTATAGTCGCAATAATACCTGTAATATTTAAAATTATTCCATATTTTATAGTGTCTTTTGTATCAATATAATTTGTTGATAACATTATAGCAACAGCTGGTGTGCTCATTGGTAACATAAAAGCGAAACCTGCTGGTAATACAACACTAAACACAAGTATTTGCGGTAAAATATTTAAGGATAATCCTGTTGATAATACAATAGGCAACAAAAATGCAACAACAGCAGTATTACTCATAAACTCTGTAAATAATACGGTTATTATTATAATTAATACTAAAAATAGTAATGAGTTTGATATAGGAATTAAGTTCATTATCCAGGTTGAAACTCCAGTTTCTGCTAATGTGCTTCCCATTGCGATTGCTCCGCCATACATTAGAATGATACCCCAATTAACATCTTTTTCAACTTCATTCCAGGATATTAATCTAAAGATAAATAATATTATTACTGATAAAAGTGCAATATTTGCGATTCCCATTTTTGTGCCAAAACTTATCCACATTATCATAGTAATTATTAATATAGTTAATATATATAATTCTCTTTGAGATAATTTTGAAAGTTTTAAATTTTTATTTTTTAAAAGATTGATGCCTTTAGAGATATCAATATTTTTTGGTGTATTTTTTATAATTATTATAGAAGCAATTGTTGAGACAGAAATAACTATCGGTAATGTTGAAATAATCCATTGAGTAAATGATATATTTATACCTGTTATTTTTTTTAACATAGCTATTGCAAGAGGTCCTCTAGCACCGCCAAGCAAAGTTGTTCCAGAACCAATAATAGATCCCCACATAGATGAAAGGGTTAAAAACTTTAGATATATTTCTCCATTTTCTTGTTCATACAAAACATTTCCAATTTCAAGAACTATAGGCATCAACATAGCTGCCACAGCATGCCCCGATGTCCAGAAAGACATGATTATAGCAAGATACTGAAAACTTAAAACTAATGATAATGGTGTTTTTCCAAAAATTACGAGAAATTTTAACGCAATTCTTTTACTCAAACCACTTCTAATCATTGCAGAAGCTAAAATAAATGAGCCCAAAACAAAAAAAACAGCGCTATTCCCAAATTTCGAATAAACTTCTGCAGAACTCTGAATTCCAAGCAGTGGAAATGAAATTATAGATAGTATGCTTGTAATCATTAAAGGAACAAATTTTGTACTCCACCATAATATAGAAACAAGAAAAATTACAAGTGATTTATATCCATTAGAATCAAGACCTTCTGGTGGATTGGTTATAAAAGGAAGGGAAAATAAAATAATTGTTATAAGAAAAATTATTTTTCTTTTCATGCAATCACCTGATTAATTGGTGATTTTTTAAATATGTTATAATTTTATTAATGGATTCTTCTAAGGTTTCTTTATCTGTATTTACTATTATTTCAGGATTTTCTGGTTCTTCGTATGGCGAGGATATACCTGTAAAGTCTTTTATAATGCCTTCTCTTGCTTTTTTATATAACCCTTTGATATCTCTTTTTTCGCATGTTTCTAATGAACATTTAACATATATTTCTATAAATCTGTTTTCAGGTATTAATTTTCTTATATTTTCTCTATCTTTTTTAAAAGGGGAGATAAATGTAGCTAATGTTATTATTCCAGCATCTTGAAATAAGCAGGCAACCTCTGAAATTCTTCTTATATTTTCTTTTCTATCTTCTACAGAAAAACCTAAATCTTTATTTAAACCATGTCTTATATTATCTCCATCTAGGAGATATGTAGCGTATCCCATTGAATTTAAAATATATTCGACTTCAATGGCAATCGTTGACTTTCCCGAACCAGAAAGTCCGGTGAACCATAATACAAATCCTTTTTGTTTTAAAACTTTTTCTCTATCTTCTTTTCTTATTTTTGTATGTTGCCACTTTACATTTGGTGACTTTTCTTGCATTCGCCATCCCCCATTTTGTTTAATCTATGTATCCTAAATTTCTTAGTCTTTGTTTTATTATTTCAAGTTCTTCTTCTGTAAATTCCTCTATATTTTCCTTATAATCTTCTGGTTCGTTAGAAGAAACCAAATCTCTTAGTACAAAAATTACAAATTCTGTTACACTACTATATCCTGTGCCCTCTATTATTTTTTTTAAACTTTCATATAATGGTTTAGGGATTTTAATTGTTACCTTTTCAGACATAGGAGAATCTCCTTTCGAGTATTAAAAAAACATAGGCACCAACACTCTAATTGGAGCCTATGTTATTATACTATATTTTTATTCCAAAAGCAAGTAAAAATTGATAAAATATTAGAATTATAATGTTAAAATTTTATTTTTTCCTAATTTTGCTCAACAGAGCATTGAATAGCTCTAAATCTTCTTTATTCCATTTTAATATTCTCATTATTATTAGATAAATCATGTATGAGATGATTAACATTAAAACAATGAAAAGTATATTGTATGAATGAATAACATTTTTAATTAATAGTAATACAAATATTAAAATAATTCCAGAAATAATAGGTTTTATTATTTTTTTATCATAGGGTTGTATTTTTAAGAAAATATATACTTCTACACTTTTTAATATATTTATTGATGCTATTGCTACAGTTCCTCCTATCGCAGAACCAACAATACCATATTTTGGAATTAAAAAAATATTTAAAGATATATTTAGTGCTGCTATTAATATTCCATTGATTAGTTCTAATTTTTGATGTTTTGTCATGGAGAGCATTAAGCCATTGGGTCCAACTATTGCGTTTACAAATTGCCCGATTGCTAAGAAAGATAATACTAAATATCCTTCCATATAATCTTTACCAAAAAAGCTTAAAATTTCTTTTGAATATAATACCATCCATAATGTTAAAGGAATAGTTGAAGTTATTACTATTCTTATTACAGTTGAATATAATTTTTTTAATGTTTCAAATTTATTTGTATGATAAAGTTCAGAAATAACTGTTCCGAAAATTGAATTTATGCTTACAAGGAAAAATACTGAAAGTCCGGCTACAGAACTGCTAATGCTATATATAGCAACTTTTGATGATTCCAAATACATTCCAGAGATGGTTATATTTACCTGTGAAAGTAGGAAATAGGTAAAACTTACAAAAAACATATTTACAGAATATTTTAATACATCTGAGAGTTCTGAAAATACAGGTTTAACTGTGAAATCTAATAATTTTGTCTTTTTGAATTGATAGGTTAAAATAATAAGAATTATTATATTAGAAATGATTGTTGAAATAATTGCGCCGTATAGTTTATAACCAAAATAAAATAGTGGTATAAAAAATGCAATTCTCAATAACCTTTCTACAATTTCTTTTTGAAAATTAAATTTTGCTGGTTGTTTTAGTCCCATAAATATACCCGAGAAAAGGCTTAAATAGGACATGATTATTAAAATAAAACTAAAATAAATAAATGTGTTTTCTAATTCAGGTTTCTTAAAAATATTTATTGCAAAAAAATGTTTGTTTATATTGAGAACAGTAAAAGCTATAATGCTTGTGAGGGTTACTATAATAAATCCAGCATTTATTATAGACTGTGCTTTTTTTGTTTCTTTTTTTCCTAAATATTCACCCAGGAATCTTTGCATTGATGCTGGCATTCCGAAGGTTGTAAAAATAATACCTATATTTGTAATATTAAACCCAAGAGCATATAGTCCATAATCTTGTGATCCCAGGTATCTTGCAAATAAAGCTTGAAGGATGAAAGATAAAACATATGCTACAATTCTTATTAAAAAAGTAAAACTAGATTGTTTAGCTGTTGTTTTTAAATAATTTTTGTAATCATTATCCAATTTTAAATCCTCCTTTTATAAAACAAAGGAAATCATGCAATTCATTGTACACTATATCCATGCCAAGACTTATATGTGGTTTGTTTTTTCCATGAAAATCTGAACCTGCAGTTTTTACTAATTCATATTTTTTAGCATAATAATTATATTCTTCAATCATTTCTTTTGTGTGCTGTGAATAATATACTTCAATACCATCTAATCCATATGATTTAAGTTTTCTTATTAATTCTTCTAAATCATTACCTTCTAATTTTGTTTGGTATGGATGAGCCATAACAGTAATTCCACCTGCATTATGAATTAATTCTATGGCTTTTTCTGGTTCTAATCTTTTTTTGTCCATATACAAAGGTGCCCCTTTTTTTAAATATTTATCAAAGGCTTCTTGATATGTTTTAACATATCCTTTTTTTACCATTAAATTTGCAAAATGGGGCCTTCCAACAATTTCACCTTTTGCTTCTTCTATTAATTCTTCCATAGTAATATAGAAACCAAAACTTTCCATATTTTTTAGCATTTTTTCATTTCTATTTTTTCTAAAATCTTGTAATTCTTTTAATGTATTATTTAGCTCTTTGTTATTTATATCTATACCATAACCTAAAATATGGAGTGTTTTTGGAAATTCAGCACTTATTTCAACACCAGGTATAAAAAATATATCCTCTGTAATATTTGATAGTTCTTTTATAGCATCAATATTGTCATGGTCAGTAATAGAAAAAATTTCTATATTATTTTCATTAGCTAAATTGATAATTTCATCTGGTGAAAAAGTTCCATCTGATCCTGTAGTGTGTGAGTGTAAATCAACAATCATATAAATCCTCCTCTTCTAATATCTGAATTTAATTATACTATTTAATTTAAAAAGTATCAAGTAAAATTTTTAATAATAAGGGATTGGTTATAATAATAAGGCATCTGGTGATGAACCAGATGCCTTATTATTTATACACAACTCCAACTTCTTCCACCATTTTCATTATCTGTTTGTATACGATTAGCAAATCCTCTTCCCTATAAAACCTCATACCTCTAGTTTCTAAATCACCTGTTACTGGTTTAATATTTAGATATTTTACTAGTTGTCTTAAAATATCTGGATTATGAAAATCATACTTTTTACAAAAATAAGGTATAGTTATCATATTACCATCCCCCTATCCTATCAATATTTTTTATACATACAAGTATCATACAACAATATTTTACTACAAAAACGTTTTGATGTGAAGTGTTATTTTTTAAAACTTAGTAAATCAATTATAAAAAATTGATTTAATTTTCTACATCATCTAATTCTTCTTTTAATTCATCTATTTTTTCATCTATTTCAGCTGATAATATCTTTATTTGCTTATTTAATTCATTATTGAAATTCTTTTGTATCTCTTTTAATTCTTTTATCTTTTCTTCTGTATTATCATCATTCAATGCTTCTGTTAGCAATTTAAAAAAATAATCTATTATATTAAGCAATAATATTTTTATAAATTCCCACATATTCAATCTCCTTTCTATTATTATTATTATTATTATTATTATTATTATTATTATTATTTTTTTTTTTTCAATAAAACCGGGGTTGACCCCGGTTATTTATTACTGAATTAAATCAAATAATTCATTTGATGTTGTATCTACTATTGTTGCATTATCTTTTTCATATCCTGCTGGTACTAATACTCCTATAAATGAATCCATCGCATTTTGTACTTCTGTTTCTGTTAAATCTGCTCTTGGATCATTTAAATATATTGTCTTTCTTTTTCCATCTACTGTATTTACAAATGACATTCTTAATTTCTTTGCCATATTAACACCTCCATATTTTTTTATTATTTTCTATACTTTTTATTTTCTTTTATACTTTCATTTTGATATAATCTAAAATTTTGAATAATTTAAATTTTTAGATTTTAAAATTATGCTTGTAATTCATAATTTTCTATTTTCTCAATTTCTACCAATGTTTTTTCACATAATGATGCAAAATTATTTGCTGCTGTATATACTTGATCATCTGTTGCTCCTGCTATAATTGGAAATGATTTTCTTTTTAATATTTGTTTTCCATTATTATCTACTCCATAATCAAAAGATATTCTTACCTTATCTCCTAAACTAATTTTAGTTGCCATCTTTTCATCTCCTTTCAATTTGTTTTTACTTTAATTTCTTTTTTTACTTATTTTTATTCTTTGTTTTTCTTCTCTGTCAGCGCTGACAATTGTAGTATAAAATATTATTCTTGCATGGAAATAGTTAATAAATTATTTGGGAATGAAGTTACTGAAGAGTAACGTGGGAAATTTCGAAGAAAAATTAGTATATCAAATGATTAATTAATTTTATTTTATAATTATGTAACTTTTAGAAACAAAAAGGAATTTTAAGATTAATAATGGTAAAATAAAAGTGTATAGTTTTTGAGGTAAGTCTATTGAAAATAAAAAGAGTAAAAGTAGAAAATTTTAGATTGTTAAAAAATAGATTTGAAAGATAAAACTACTGTTATTGTTGGCAAAAACAATACTGGAAAAACATCATTTGCCACTATATTTTATATGTTTTTTAAAACAGAAATAGTTTCAGACTTGAAGATTTCTCCATAGAAAATCATAATAAGTTTTATGAATTATTTCAAAAATATCTGGAAAATGAAGATATGTTTTTTGATGAAATAAAAAAATGAATTATATTATCGTTATTTGTGGAATATACTGAAAAAGATAATTGGGCGATTTTATATCCTTTTTTCTTAAATCTTAAAGATGATAATAAAATAGAAATTTTATTCGAATATAGTTGTGAATCCCCAAAAAATTTATTTGAAGAAATGAAAGAAGTTATTAATGAAAAAGAATTTTTTAGGAAATAAAAAAAAATAATAAACAACTATTACAAAGTATATATATATTCTGTTAGCGAAGGAAGAAAAAGTTAACAGCAAATATGTAGAAGATTTAATAAAAGTAAAATTTATACAAGCACAAAGAGTTTTAGATGTGGATTATCCTAAAACACAATCAGCCCTTTCTAAAATGTTTAATACTAAATATAATAAAAGAATTAATGAAAAAGATAGAGTTATAAAGTTAGAGAAAAAGTTGGATGAGGTTAATAAAGATATTAATGATGAATTAAATCCATTTTTGGAAGATTTTGTAAAAGTATTTGAAAATTTTGGATTCCCGGGTTTTAATACAGAAAAAGTGAATCTTCTTTCTGATATTACACCAGAGTCTTTGTTAATATAAAACTATATTATGACTCGAGTGAAATTACCCGAATGGGATTTAGTAATCTTATTTATATTTATGTCTTTTTATTATGATGTTTCAGGGAATGATGCTAATATATTTATAGAAAAAAGCGCATATGCATCCACAAATGCAAAGTGTGTTTATAAGAAATATAGAAACACTTTTAATAAAAAAGATAATGATAATGTTCAAATAATAATATCCACACATTCTTCACACATTTTAGGTAATGCGAAATTTGAAAGCATAAAATATTTTTCATTCTGATATACTGAAATAAAAGAGAATTTATATCTAATGATGTAGAAGATAATATTAAAAAAAATATCTTACTTTAGGTAAATGTGATTTGTTTTTTTCAGATAAAGCTGTATTAATTGAAGGAACTGTTGAGAGAATTTTATTTCATTTTTTATTAAAACATTTGAAGAAAAATATAAAGATGATTTTAACAAAAATCCTCAAAAAAGATTATCTAATCAATATATTTCAATAGTAGAAATTGGAAGAGCTTATATGCATAAGTTTAAAGGACTATTAGAATTTCTAAATTTAAAAACATTAATTATAACAGATATTAATTCAATTAATATAAATAGAGAAAAATGCTAAGCGAAAAGAGATGAAAATATTTATCGCTTTATTGCAAAGAAGACACTACCTTCTATAATATGGAGATGAATTTGCAAATATTGTGATACATGGGTTGAAATTAATACATACAAAAGAATATATTAAGTCTCAAGGAAGTGAAAAAAATACTTCAAACTTACAAATTTCGTATTTACCTTACGAAAGAACAAGAAGAAAAATTAAATAAGCATTTTGGTTGTGCTCGATTTGTATATAATTTTTGAACTATTCTTCTATTATGTACAAAAAGTTGAACATTTCAGCTAATTACAATAATTGGGCTCGTGTTCTTGTGAAGTTAAAGAAAACAGATAAATATGTAATAAAGTCAATTCTCAAACACTTCAACAATCACTCAAAGATTTAGAACGCACATTCAAGAATTTCTTCAAAAAACAAGCTAAATATCCGAACTCCAAGAAAAAGAAAAACAGACAAACATTTAGAGTGCCTCAGCATATACAATTGTATATGAACAATATAAAGTATGGATATATATTCGTGCCTAAATTCAAAGAAGGAATAAAGGTACGCATACATAGAACACTACCAGATACATTCAAGATCAAGAACGTTACCTTCGAAAAGACAACAACAAACAAATACTATGCATCAATAGTTATGGAAGTTCCAGATGTACAAATAACGAATACATCAAATTATATTTTAGGAATAGATTTAGGAGTAAAAGATACAATCACATTAAGCAATGGCGAAAAATATAGTATGCCTAATTTGAAAAAGTATGAAAAAAGACTGAAAAGATTATACAGACAATTGTCTAAAAAACAAAAAGGTTCAAAAAATAGAGAAAAATCAAGGATAAAACTTGCAAAGTACATTGAAAAAATCAATAATATTAAAAAAGATTGGATACATAAAATAACCCACAAAATTGTCAGCGAAAACCAAGTTGGCAAGATAGTGGTAGAAAATTTAAACATCAAAGGAATGTTGAAAAATAAAAAACTTTCAAAGTATATTCATTGGCAGTCGTGGAATAAGTTCATAACAATATTAGAATACAAAGCAAAAAGACAGGAAATAGAACTAATCAAAACAGACAGATTCTACGCATCAAGTCAGATATGCCATATTTGCGGACACAAAAATGAAAAAGTTAAGAACTTAAATATCAGAAAATGGGTATGTCCTAAATGTGGGACAGAAAATGATAGAGATATAAATGCAGCAATTAATTTAGCAAATTATGCGTTTTAATAAGTAGTAGGGCGGGAACCGCCCGAATTTAAGCCTGTGGATCATGCACTGGCGGCGGAACGGAAAACTTCGGTTTACGAGTTATCATGGGATGAAACAGGAAGCCACATCTTCTGTAAGGTGTGGTAGTTCATGTTATTTGTTCTAGAGCAAAAAGAAATTTAGCTATTATTTTTACATCAAATTTAGATAATGAATCGATAAATAATATAAAAGAATTGTTTGGTGAAGAAAATTTTACTGAAGTAAAGTTAGCTTGAAATAAAAGGAAAAAATTTTTAAATTATAAAATTAGTGTGATGTTTCTGATTATATGAGGTAGATATTACGATTATTTAATAATAATCGTAAATATGGTCAAGGTGAGAATTATGGAAAAAATGTATGATGATATTAAAAATACTATTATTAAAAAAGTAGAAAGGTTAATTACAGAATATTCATATGAAATAGAAAAACATATTAATGGTGAAATAAAAAAAATATCTAAAGATACGGTAATATGTATTAATAATAGCTTTTTAAATAGAAAAAACTTTGTTAGTACAACAAAAAATGACAAATATATTTGTTTTTCAAGTGGCACTAATGATGAAGAAAAAAATATTTTTATCGGGATTTTATCAAAAGAAATGAAAACAGATTTTAAAATATTTAAAAAAGAAGATTTTTTAGAAATAATAAAATTAAATGAAGATAATAAAGAAAAAAATGAAGGGAGAACCTGGAAAGAAATTATTAAAGAAGAAATCGAAAATATTGGAGATTTAATTTTTGTTTTAATAGGTAACTTAAAAGATGTACCTTGTGAAGTAAATTTAAATAATACTAAAAAAATAAAAAAAATAAAATATGATCCAAATTGTATTGAAAACAAGGTTGATGAGGAAACTGGATGCTATATTATTAAATCCCTTAATTCTGAAAAAATTATAAGTGAAATATCTCAAAAAATATTAGAAATTGAAAATACCGATAATAAAAAAGCTGTAACTGAAGCAGTTTCAAAGGGTTTTGAAAAACTTTTAGAAAAATCTCATTTTCAAATGGATTTTTTAAATAATTTTGAGAACAATAATTCCTTAATAAATAAAATGATAGAGTCCTTTGAAAAACAAAAAAAGAAATATATATATAATTTAAATAAATATAAATCTGCAAATAAAAATGAAGAAAAGGACGACTTCCTTATTGAACTAAAGAGATTATCTTATGCATTTGTAGATGATGCTATTAAATTATTAAAAGTTTTAGTAACTATAATGGACCTTAAACCTTTAATATTATGGATGTTAATTTATGAATTTTATTCATTAATAGCAAAATTTAAAAAAATCCCAAAAATTTTAAAAGGAAGTGAAAGAATTCCATCTTTAAATAAATATAGAGAGATTATAGCTGATACTAGAAACTATGCATTTCACAGATTTTTTTTAATTGATAAGCCAATTGATGTAAACTTTAAAAATACAAAAATTGAACTAAGAAATTTAACTTTATTTTCATATTTTAAATCAAATCAAAAATCTATATATCAAAATTTTAAATTTGAAGATAAAGAACTTATTGAAGCCCTTCTTGAATTTACCACTACTCAAAAAAACGAAATTGATGATGAAATTTGGGATATAAATTTAGAAGTTATAGAAAGTATGGAAATACTCTTGAAAGAACTAAAAGCAATGCTTAATAAAATTTTTAGTTTAAGAAATTCAAAAAATATTTAATTAAAATATGCAATTTAAACTGAATATTATAAGACTTCTGGTTTAGAAATACCATTGCGTTAGATAAAAACTTATAAAACCTTTATTTACTTATTCCTTTAAAGTTAAAAATCTATATATTATTAGATTATAAAATTTACCTTATATTTTTAAAGATGTATTTTAGATATAAAATAAAGACTGTGTGTGGAAATTTTAAAAAAAATGATTAAAAAGGGGGGCAGAAAATGGGTAAAAAAAAGAATCAACACGTGGTTCCTCATAATGGAGGTTGGGCAGTTAGAGGTGAAGGAAATAAAAAAGTAACTAAAAAATTTGATACTCAAAAAGACGCAATAGACTTTGGAAAAGAAATAGCTAAAAACCAAAAAAGTGAATTAATAATTCATAGGAAAGACGGAAAAATAAGAGATAAGAATAGTTATGGTAATGATCCATATCCACCTAAAGGCTAATAAAGTTTTTTTCAATTAGTTAGAAGGTGATTATTTTGAAAATGAATTTGTATAAAATTGATTCAAATGATTTTAAAAAGATAAAGAAAAAATAGCTAACTTTCTGTTATTTCAACTAAATGTTCTAGGTATAAATATCCTCATGCAATAAAATTAAAAAAATATTAAAAAATAAAGCAATACCATTGCTTATTACAGAAGATCCTATTACACGCTTATAAAGAAAAGAAGATGAAGAGAGGAATATTGGATTAAATATATTTATAATACATGAAAAGTGATTGAATCACTATAGTTAAATAATAACTCAGAATTAGAATATTTTCTTAAAAACAATTATTAAATTTATTAATTATACGAAAACATTATATGTGAGGAGGTGTTGGTAATGAAAAAACTTAGCTTATTATTTAAAGTGATTTTGTTTCTTACTTCGTATATACCATTTTATTTTATGTACTGGGTTATTGATTATAATACTATTAATTGTAAATTTCCTTTTTTTCATTTCAATACGTTTTTATCTTGGGTTTTTTTCTTTTTTTCTTTATCAATATTATGCCTTTTTTGTATGCTAAAGTATTTTAAAAGCTCAACTGATTTTGATATTGTAGAAATCAAATCATGTAAAACTATAGATAGCGAAGTTACCTCCTATTTAGTTACTTATATATTACCTTTATTAACATTTAATCAAGGAAAAAATGTAATTATCCTGATAATTTTAATATTTTTAATAGCAATTCTTTATATAAAAAGTGATATGTTTGCTGTAAATCCTATATTAATGATATTAGGTTATCATGTAATTGAATTTGATTTTAAACAGAACAGCTGGAAAAATAATAAATCTGCAATTCTTTTAACAAAATTATCTTTTTATCAAATGAATAATTTTATTAGAGAGCAAAAAAAGGTGAAAATAATACAGATTAATCCTGGATTATATTTGTTTAGGGGGGATGCTGAATGAAGAATGTTTTTGAAGAAATTAAATCTAAATTAGATAGTGCTTCAATAAAGATTTATCTATTTGAAAAAAAAGAAACGAAAAAAGTACCTTTCGTTGTCTATAAATTACTTTTTGGTACAGATATCAGGGAAAAGATATCGAAAATTTTAATGGATGAGATTGACAATTATATAAACCAAATAGAAGAATTAAATAATAAGATACCTGATTACAATCCTGATGAAGAACAACCTATTTTTAAAATTAATACCTCTGAAATAAAAGATTTTCAAGAAATATATCCGTATATTACTGAGGAAAAAGAACCTGAAATAATATCAAAGGATACTTTAAATGAAATTAATAAAATAAAAGCTTGGATAATAAAAATCGAATTTGAAAGTGATAAAATTACAAAACAATTTTTATTTTTTCAAAAATTTATTAAATCACAATTTATGCATACAAAAAAGATGTTCTTTATTTTAGATAATGATGAGTTTAAACTAGTAAAAGATAATATATTGGGAATGGGAAATACATTCGATATTATATTAATGGATAATTTTTTCATATCAAAAAACTTATCAAAATTTGAATATATTTTTAATTTTGTTGAATATTATCAAAATGAATCAAAAGATTTTATTAATTCGTTCGAACAAATTACATTCTTAAAAATAGATAATGAGGCAAAGAATAAAATATTGTCTAAAATAGAAACATCAAAACGATTTGCACACAAACTGTATACTGCACAAAGAAATAAATATTATAAAAAAATTGATATGGAAAAATTAAAAATTTTAAAAAAAGATATACCAATTGGTGTAGAGATTAAAAATAATAAAATAATTATTGATAAAAATACTGATTTGGATGATTTAGTTAAAGTTCTGAATGATGACTACGAACAATCGTTAATAACAGAGAATAAATATATATCGCATAAAAAAGAGAAATTATAAAATGTAATCCTAAAAATTCTAAAAGAATTTTTTAGTTTTTTTTATATTTGTCAATTCAATATAGTTCTTTCTCTTTTTAAAGAATAAAATCATTAGATAATATTATATACAAACAATGAAAATGATTTTATTTACCAAAATAATTTATATTGTTTGATTATAATTTGTAAAAAGATAATGATTAAGGTAAAAAACGAATTTAATAGTTTAATACATATATAGCTTTATATCTTGATTTTGGTTAATTAATTTTAAAAAAAAGGATCATGAAATTCTTGCTGTTCATGGAATGGTGGGAATAAGTGTTTGACCAAATTGTTGAACTAAAAATCTATTATTAATGCTATATTATATTATCAAATTGGAAAAATAATTTATAATGTTTTTAGCAGCGTCGGAGAAAAAATCTTATGTTATATGTTATTCTTGAAATAATAAAAATAATAGATGGTATAATTCCGAAGAGGTATTGGAAAGTTTTTCTGATAAAAAAGTTTTGATAAACAAATACACAGGTTTTTTTGGAGATGAAAATGTTAAATTTAATTTTTCTGTGGTGATAGAAGAATTTTTGAGTGAAAGTATTTTTTGTGATATAGTTAATGAAGTGTTAAATGGGAAAGTATAGCGTAGAACTGCAAATAAGAATCTGGGTCAATAAATGATTTAGTGATAAAACTGGGGATTTTCCACAGTTTTTATTTTATTATATTAAAGAAGTTCCTTAATTATTGTATCAACTATTAAAAGTGATATTGTTAGTAAGTTATTGTAAAACTACTGAAAATAGTATTACCTCTACCTAAAATTTGAATTTCACAGTCGTTGTAAAGGAGATACTTTTTTTAAGAATCTAGTTGTAATCAATATTTTGTAAATTGAAATTGATCAATTAAAGCATTAGGAAAGGTGGATATAAATGTCCAATAATAAGATTACAATTGCTGATGTGAAGAAAAATATAGAGAATATAGTAGAAAACATAAAGAATATTCTAAATAATGTTAATCTTAAAAATAATAATCTTAAAAAGATAAATAATCTTTTTGTTGAATTTGAAAAGCATTTAAATAAAAGTTTAGAAGATTTTTCTTTCAAATATGAAAATCTTCCACGATTCAAAAAAGGAGACATAATTTATGTAGATTTTGGTTTGATATTAGGTTCTGAGCAAATGGGGAAAAGGCCTGCTGTTGTTTTAGAAAAATACAATTCACCTAAAGCACATACGTTAATTGTAGCACCTATTACAACTTTTAATGGAAAGGGAACAAATAAAAATTTTAACGGATTAATTAAAGTTGATGATATTCCAGAATTAAAAGATAATAGCTGTATAAACTTAATGCATATTAGGGCGATAAGTAAATTAAGATTAAGAAAGCATAAAGATTTTGGGAATAAGTATATATATTCAAAACTGAAAACCAAGCATTTAATAGAGTTAGATGATGCTCTTTCACAAATCTTTATAGGGAAAGCAGAGAAAAAAAGCAAAACAAAAGAATAACAAGAAAATAGTTTGTAATTGAGAATATTTTTATATAATTATGCTAAATCAGTCAATATAATACTATTATCAGTTTAACAAATTGACGTTTTTATGTTATAGTATACATGTGATTATGTATTACTATGCCCTTAGAGGCCCAAGCGAGTTAAATTTTTAATGCCCTTAGAGGCCCAAGCGAATGAAAAATTAATCCCAAAGTGGATAGGCGTTTCGAGCGTAAGCTCTTAACGCCTTTTTTTAATTTTATTTGTTTAAAACTATTACTTATATAAATAGTTTCTTTTAACTAACATTAGAAAGAAATGAAAAGTGTGACGAAATGTAATTTAAAAAAAATATAATTCTAAAAAGAAACAGGTTGCACATCAATTGCATTTTGATAAATTCTAAAGATTCTAAAACTTATATTTTTTCTTATATCTTGTGGTAATTCTGTATTTTTGATAAAAAGTTATATAATGATAATAGAAGATAATTAGACGAGAAGCGAGGTGATTATAATGGTAACAACATCTTTTGATAGGGACTTTACTTTGAAAAGCAAAAAAGAAGTAAAAAGTTTTATTAGAATAATACAAACACCTTCTAAACCCATAAAAATAGATAGAAAATTGGTATCGCCAAAAAGAGAGAAAGAAGGTGTTGAAAAATTAAGAAAAACATTATTTCGTTAAAAAAACTAATTGAGATAAGCAATGAGATGAAAGCTCAAGAGCTTATCTCAAATTTTTTTGTAAAAAAGACGACTTACTTCAATTTATAAAGATTTTAAACAAATATGATTTAATAATTAAATCGAGTCATTTTAAAATACTGTGTAAATAATGAATATGTGCAACAAATATAATTTAATATTTTTCTAGATTATAATATTTTTTGTATAAAATTTATAAATGAGTTGACTTTTGAATGTCTTAAAATTTGAGGGTTATTTGTTTTAACTATTATTAGAAGATATATATTACTTTTTTACTATAAAATAGTTAGAAATCAATGTGGTGAATTTTTCTGTAATCCTTTTTTAGTTCTCTTATTTTTTTTTCCTTCTTTTGAAATTTCTGTCAGCATTTTAAAAAATTGATCCATTATGTTTAATAATAATATTTTAAGAAATCCAAATTATTTTATCTCATTTTTATTATTTTAGATTTTGAGTTAATAATTTCACTAAGACACGAATACTATTTTTAAAAATATTTTGAATATAAGTTTAAATTGATCTGCAAATAAAACCGGGGTTGCCCCCGGTTATTTGTTACTGAATTAAATCAAATAATTCATTTGATGTTGTATCTACTATTGTTGCATTATCTTTTTCATACCCTGCTGGAACTAATACTCCTATAAATGAATCCATTGCGTTTTGTACTTCTGTTTCTGTTAAATCTGCTCTTGGATCATTTAAATATATTGTTTTTCTTTTTCCATCTACTGTATTTACAAATGTCATTCTTAATTTCTTTGCCATGCTAAATCACCTCCTATTATGCTTGTAATTCATAATTTTCTATTTTTTCAATTTCTACTAATGTTTTTTCACATAATGATGCAAATTTACTTGCTGCTGTATATACTTGTTCATCTGTTGCTCCTGCTATTATTGGAAATGCTTTCCTTTTTATAATTTGTTTCCCATTTCCATCTACTCCATAATCAAATGATATTCTAACTTTGTCTCCTAAATTAACTTTAGTTGCCATAATCTCATCTCCTTTCAATTTTTTTATTAAATTCTCTTTTCTTAGTTTTACTTTTTTTGTTTTAATTTTTCTTTCTTGTCTATTGTTAGTTTTTTATTTTTCTTCTTTGCCAGCGCTGACAATTGTAGTATATCTTAGTGTTTTTGCTTGGGAATAGTTGAGGAATTATTTGCAAATGAAGTTACTAAGTGTGATATAATTCAGTTGTGGAGGTGAGGTAATGAGAAGATTTTGTACAAGCGGACCTGTTGATAGAAAAACATGTTATTATGTAGAAAGACCAGAATTAATGGAAGAAGCAATTGATCATATAGAAAATTGGAGATACTTTACAGTTTCTGCACCAAGACAAACGGGAAAAACTACATTTTTAAATGATATAGTTGAAAAAACAAAAGATAAATATTTGCCTATATTCATATCCTTTGAAAGTTATGATATAGAAAACAAACAACAATTTCTAAAGGTATTTACAGAGGATATAATTGAAGATATTAATTATAGACATAATATAGATTTAGAATTAAAAATACCAACTATTACCGATGAAATAAAAGATTTAATAAAAGAAATACATATGAAAACAGGAAAAGAAATAATATTAATGATAGATGAGTTTGAAAGATTTAAAAATTCTAAAATAATAAATGATTTTTTACATGCAATAAGAAGTATATATCATAAAAAAGAGTTACATAGATTAAGAAGTGTAATACTAATAAGCGTAGGATATTTAAGTGGAATATTAGAAGATAATGCAAGTCCATTTAATATAGCAGAGCATATGGAAGTGCCATATTTTACAAAAGAACAGGTATATGACTTATTAATACAACATGAAAAAGAAACAGGACAGATATTTGAAGAAGAAGTAAAAGAGCTCATATGGCATAATGGTGGGGGACAACCAGGATTAACCAATGCATTAGCATATGATTTAGTAGTCAAAAAAGCAAAAAATGAAAAGATAGTAACAAAATCCCATTTTGACAAGACACTATATGATTTTCTGAAAAAGTATATAAATAAAAACATAGAAAATGTAATATCAAAAGCAAAAAATGAAAAAGATTTAATAATGCAGATTTTATTTGAACCAGATAAAATAGAATTTGATATAAGTGATGAAAGAATAAAATATTTATATTTAAATGGAGTAATAGATGAGTGTAATGGATATTGTTGTGTGAAAGTACCGTTGTATTATAAAAAATTATACAATCATTTCAAACCACAAGTAAATGGAGAAAAAACTTACATGGCAACAATAAAGGATACAATAAGGCCATATATAAAAGATGATGGAAGCTTAGATTTAAATAAACTACTAAAAAGATATATAAAATATATAAAACAAAGAGGAGCGGTAATGTTTAAAGGAAGGAATTATTATGAAGGAGTATATCAATATAATCTTGATCAATTTTTAAGTTTATACATAGAAGCAGCAGAAGGAAAAGTATATCCAGAAACGCAGGTAGGTGGAGGAAGGATAGACTTATTAATAAACTTTAATAACAAAGAGTATTTAATAGAAGTAAAGGTTGATATAACAGGAAATGAATATGAAAAAGCGAAAAAACAATTAATAGAATACATAAAAAGGAATGATTTAAATGAAGGATGGTTAATAGTATATTCAAGTTCAATAGAAGATTTTGAATATATATTGGAAAAATATGAAGATAAAAAATTGCATATATGGTTTATAAAAACAAACTTTGAAAGTCCATCGAAAGTACAATAAACCCAGAGGTGGGATTGATGAAATTAAAAAGATTACCAATAGGGAAAAGTGATTTTAAAGATATAATTAAAAATGATATTTATTATATAGATAAAAGCTTGTTAATAAAAGAAATAATAGAAAGTGGAGATTCAATATTAATAACCCGTCCAAGAAGGTTTGGGAAAACATTAAATATGAGCATGATGAAATATTTTTTTAGTAATGAAGAGGATAACAAACATTTATTTAAAAACCTGAAGATATGGCAGGAAAAAGAGATAATAGAAAAATATTTAAATAAATATCCTGTAATATATATAACCTTTAAAGATGCAAAAGCAGATAATATAAAATTATTAAAAGATATAATTATAGAAGCGATAGCAAAAGTATATATATTAAATGAAAAAATAATGGAAAAATTATATGAACCAGAAAAAGAAGTGTATAACAAAATAATGTACAAAAAAGCGGAGGAAGCAGAATATATAAATAGTCTAAAAAATATGTCAGAATATTTATACCGATACTATGGCCAAAAAGTAATACTATTAATAGACGAATACGACACACCGATACAACAATCATATTTAAATGGATATTATAAAGAATTCATAAATTTCATGGGAAACATGTTAGGATGTGCATTAAAAGACAATGAGTATTTAGAAAAGGGAGTATTAACAGGAATAACAAGGGTGGCAAAAGAAAGCATATTTACAGGAGTAAATAATCTTGATGTCTCAACAGTATTAGGTGATTTGTTCAAAGATAAATTTGGATTAACCTGGGAAGAAGTAGAAGAAACATTAAAATATTATGGATTGGAATATGAAAAAGAAAAGGTAATAGAATGGTATAACGGATATAATTTTGGAGGACTGAAAATATATAATCCATATTCAATAATAAACCTGGCAAGGAATAAAGGAAAAATAGAATATTACTGGATAAACACAAGTGGAAATGAATTAATAAAAAGATTGATAAAACAGAGTACAGCAGAAGTAAAAACAAAAATAGAAGAATTAATAGAAGGAAAAACAATAGAAAGTAGTATAGATGAAAACTTAGTATATGGAGATTTAGACAAGAGTACAGAAGAAAGCATATGGACATTATTTCTATTCACAGGATATCTGACATGGGTAGAACACACAGGAGAAGAAGGAGAGCCAAGATATAGTCTTAGAATAACAAACAAAGAAACATTACAATTCTTCAAAAAAACAGTGGTGGATATAATAAAAGAAAGTAAAATACATTATGAAAGTATATTAATGGAATTAATACATGAAAACTATGAAGAATTCAAAATAGCCTTCAAAAAAATAGTGGAAAGAACAATAAGTTATTTTGACGTAAGTGGAGAAGAACCAGAAAGATTTTATCATGGGTTAATATTAGGAATGATAGTAGGATTAAGCAAAAAATACATAGTAAAAAGCAACAGAGAAGCAGGATATGGAAGAGCAGATGTAATATTAATACCAAAAGAAAAAAAAGAACCTGGAATAATATTTGAATTCAAAAAACATTATATAAAAGAAGGAGATTTAAAAAGTAGTGCTGAATTAGGAATAAAACAAATAGAAGAAAAAGGATATGAAGAAGAAATAAAAAGTTATGGGATAGAAAAGGTAATAAAAGTGGCTATTGCATTTGATAAAAAGAATGTGGAAATAATTGTGAAATAACAAAGCCGGGTTTGATGCCCGGTTTTTGTTATTGAAATGTGATATAATTTAGTTATGGAGGTGTAAAGATGAGAAGATTTTGTACAAGCGGACCTGTTGATAGGAAAACATGTTATTATGTGGAAAGACCGGAATTGATGAAAGAAGCACTTGATCATATAGAAAATTGGAGATATTTCACAGTCTCTGCACCAAGACAGAGCGGAAAAACAACATTCTTGAATGATATAGTTGAGAAAATAAAAGAAAAATATTTGCCAATATTTATATCTTTTGAAAGTTTTGGGAATATAAAAATTGAAGAAAAGTTTATAAAACAATTCACTAAAAAGATTAAAAATTTCTTTGATTTTAATATGAAGATAGAATTTGAACCAAAAAAGATAGCAGCAATAAGCGATCTGGATGAATATATAATGGATATAAATGAAAAATTTGGAAAAGAAGTAATATTAATGATAGATGAATTTGAAATATTAGAAGAAAAATTAATGAATGAATTTTTGCATGTAATAAGAGATATATATCATTCAAGGCAAGGTTATAAACTAAGAAGCGTAATATTAATAAGTGTAGGATATTTAAGTGGAGTATTGGAAGACAATGCAAGTCCGTTTAACATAGCAGAACATATGGAAGTGCCGTATTTTACAAAAGAACAGGTATATGACTTATTAAACCAACATGAAAAAGAAACAGGGCAGGTGTTTGAAGAAAAAGTAAAAGAACTAATATGGCATAATGCGGGAGGGCAGCCGGGATTAACCAATGCACTGGCATATGATTTAGTGGCAAAAAAGGCAAAAGGAGAAAAGATAATAACAGAAAAACATTTTGAAAAAACATTATATGATTTTATGCATCAATATATAGATAAAAATATATCAAATATAATATCAAAAGCAGAAAAAGAAAAAGAATTAATAATGAAAATATTATTTGAACCAGAAAGTGTTGAATTCAATATATATGATGAAAGAATAAATTACTTATACTTAAATGGAGTAATAGATAATTGTGAAGGGAAATGTTGTGTAAGAGTGCCGTTATATTACAAAGCATTATATGACAGATTTAAACCACAAGTAAATGGAGAAAAAACTTACATGGCAACAATAAAGGATACAATAAAGCCGTATATAAGAGAAGATGGTAGTCTTGATTTAAATAAATTACTAAAAAGATATATAGAATATATAAAACAAAGAGGAGCGATAATGTTTAAAGGAAGGAATTATTATGAAGGAGTATATCAATATAATCTGGATCAATTTCTAAGCTTATACGTAGAAGCGATAGATGGAAAAGTATATCCAGAAACAGAAGTAGGCGGAGGAAGGATAGATTTATTAATAAACCTGAATAACAAAGAATATTTAATAGAAGTAAAGGTTGATATAACAGGAAATGAATATGAAAAAGCAAAAAAACAATTAATAGAATACATAAAAAGAAAAGGATTAAAAGAAGGATGGTTGATTGTATATTCAAATACAATAGAAGATTTTGAATATATTACAGAAGAAAAAGATGGAGTAAAAATTCATGTGTTGTTTATAAAAACAAACTTTGAAAGTCCATCAAAAATTATGTGAATTATTATATAATAAAAAAACCGGGGATTATGCCCGGTTTTTTTACTAAATTAAGTCAAAGAGCGTGTTGAAGAACAAAATAAGCAGTATGGATTTTGTTTAGAGAAATTTAAAAATAAAAGAAGTTTAACTTATTAAAAAACAATAATAAACCTCATTTAGAAACATACAAAAATAAAATAAGTAATTCTAGAAATAAATCATTTCATAATTTCTTTAATTTTGATTTGGATATACGAGTAAATTTGGAAAATATAGATATTAAGGGAAAAGAATTAAGAATATTTAATGAATACAACAGTAAAAAAAAGAATAAACAATTTGATAATTTTAATTTTGATAATCGTGAAAATTTCTTTTTCAAGAGCAACTCAAAAAGAATTACCAAGCGATTTTTGGGAAAAAAACTATAAAGTTATGAAAGCATTTTATAAATTAATCGATAAAACAGAGGAAGTACTATGGTTACTAAATTCTTTTAAAGATTAAATAATCATGTTTTGAGGTATTTGTAAACTATTAAAAATATAAAACCTATAAGTAAATTTAGGTATTTGAATTTATTTTTAGGATAAAATAAAAAAATAATGTTTACCATATGGAAATAATTGGAATACATATAATGTTAAATATTATAATAATGAAATAATAAATGATAATATAATTAATGAAATTCTTTCTAATATACATAAAAACGCCCTTGTATTTCTACAAGGGCTTAAACCTCAAGTGAATAATCAACATATTTTATTTCTGTTGTTAATTTACCCATAGATATAATGTCTATATTATCATCAACATAATCTAAATAATTATCTTCACTAATACCACCAGATACTTCTATTATAATATTAGGATAGTTATATTTTAATTTTTTAGCTAATTCTTTTGCGTCATTAGCAGAAAAATTATCAAGCATAATAATATCCACATTATTTTCTGCTGCTAAAAATGTATCTTTTTCATTTTCTACTTCAATCTCTATTTTTTTTGTAAATGATTTATACTTTTTAACTGCATTTATTGCATTTTCAATAGAACCATATAATGCTATATGATTATCTTTTATCATTATACTTTCAGATAAATTCCATCTATGAGTATCTCCACCACCATGAATAACTGCTAACTTTTCTAAATTACCCAATCCTGGAAAAACCTTTCTTGTTGCTGCAAGTTTTGTTTTTCCATTTATTTTACTTACTAAATTATATGTTTTAGTTGCTATAGCACTCATTAATGATAATACATTAAGCATTGTTCTTTCAACAATCAATATATTATATGCATTTCCTTTTATTTTTCCTATAATTGTATTATTTATAAAATCACCATCATTATAATAAAACTCTGAATAAATATTATATTCACTTAATAATCTTTGTATTATTTCTATTCCTGATACTACAACATTATTATTTTTTAATAATATTTCTGCTGTTGTTTCCTTATTCCTTAATTCATATGATGCTATATCAAAAAAATTATTATCTTTCTCTATCCATTCTTTTAATAATTTTATTTCATAATCAAACATTATTATTCCTCCATCAATTTAAACATATTAATTATAGGGATTTTAGCTTTTTCCATTATTTCATCATCTAAAAGAATTTCATTTTCTTCATTTAACAATGCTTCATATACATTTTTCAAATTGTTCTTTTTCATATTATTACATATACCTAATTCTTTTAAAGGATAGAATTTTTTATCTTTAAATGTTTTAGACAATTTATGAATCATTCCTATTTCTGTCCCAATAATATACTCTTTTGTATTATCTTCTTTTGGGAATCTCATCATTTGTCCAGTACTACCAATATATTCACATAAGTCCCTAACTTCTTTTGGAGCTTCAGGATGCACAATAATCTTTGCATTAGGATATTTTTCTCTTGCAATATCTACGTCTTTTACAGAAAATCTATTATGAACATAACAATATCCAGTATCCCCAGGTATTGTTATAATAGTTTTTCCTGTTTTTTCTGCAACATATGAACCTAAATTCTTATCTGGACCAAATAATATAATATCAGAATCTATTTTACTTACAATGTCAACCGCATTAGCAGAGGTACATGTATAATCTGCTAATACTTTACATTCTGCAGTGCTATTAACATATAATACAACTGGTGCATTAGGATATTTTTCTTTAAAAGATTTTATTATCTCCGGTGTTAAAGAATTTGCCATAGGACATGTTGAACCTTTTGTTGGAACTATTATTTTCTTACTAGGATTTAATATTTTTAATGTTTCTGCCATAAAATCTACACCGAGAAATAGAATTTTATCGTTTTCTATTTCTGTAGCTAATCTTGCTAATTGTAATGAATCTCCTGTTATATCAGATAAATCTTGTAATTCTGGAATTATATAATTATGACCTAAAATAGTATATTCTTTTTTTTCTTTTAATTCTTTTATTTTTTCTATTAATTCTTTTTCAATAGCAGTATCTGTAATCATCATTAACCTCCTATTCTAAAATTATTATTTAAATTTCTCAACAATCCTACTATAGATAATGGAGCTAAATAACTTGTTTTTGGATTATTAGAAGGATAATTTTCAAATTCAAAATTATAATTTCCTGCTTTTGATATTATATTTATACTATGTATATTTCTTTCTATATTAGGATCTGCTACTATTCTAACATTAACCTTTTCAAAACTTCTTACTGCTAAAGACAATGTAACTGCAACATTTACATTTTTTGGAAATCTATTAATTGCATCAACTGCATTTCCTTCAAAAATTATCTTTTCTTCTGCAATTTCTAAACCTAAACTCTTTGGTGGTTTTCTTGTAGTTAAAGTAATGCTATCAATCTTATCATATATTGCATTTATTAAATCAATACCTCCAATAGCACCAGAAACTACATATACTTTATTATTAATATTATTATTTTTAATCCTACTCAAAAATTTTTCTCTAAAAATTTTATCTGCAAAAGCTCCTGTACTCAATACTATCAAATCTTTATTCATATCTAATATTTTTAAACCGTATTCTTTTAATGCTTCAACAGATGCAGCCTCAATAACATAATCAACTTCTAAATCTTTTATTTCATTTATCTCTTTGTATTCAACATTATCAAAAATATACTTTAGTTTATCAACTTGTTCTTTGTTTTTATCAAATATATAAGCTTTTTCAATATAATCATACATTTCTTCTAAAATGATTTTTGCTGAATTACCTCCACCAAGAAAAAATAATTTCATATTATCCCTCCATTACATTTCTTTACCATATTATACTCTTATAGTAAACATTAGTCAAGAAATTTGAATCACATAACGAAAAATTTAACAAAGTCTATTAATAATTGAAATAATAGAAGAATTTGAAAAATTTAATATATAAAATTATTAAATATGGTATAATAAAATGATATGTATATTAAAGGGTGATTATATGAAAAAAAAGAAGAATATTGAAATATGTCAGACTATTGAAGTACATGAAGATATTATAAGAAAAGTTCAAGAAAATACTCCTAATGAGGAGATTTTAAATAATTTAAGCGAATTATTTAAAATAATAGGGGATAAAACTAGAATGAAAATCTTGTATACATTAATGCAAGTAGATGAAATATGTGTATGTGATATATCAGCTGTTCTTAATATGTCAATATCTGCTATTTCTCATCAATTAAGAATATTAAGACAAAGTAATTTAGTTAAATTTAGAAAAACAGGAAAAGTTGTATACTATTCTTTAAACGATAATCATGTAAAAGAATTAATTGAAATTGGATACATACATGTTAATGAATAAACCTCATGATGAGGTTTATTCATTCTTTAATATTCTTAGAGTATTAAAAACAGCTATTAATGTAACTCCAACATCTGCAAAAATAGCTCCCCACATATCTGTTTTTCCAAATGCACCTAATGTTAAAAACGATATTTTTATCCCAAGAACAAATATTATATTTTGCCATATTATTTTTAATGTTTTTCTTGATATTTTAATAGCATCTATTAATTTAGAAACATCATCATCCATTATAATAACATCTGCTGCTTCAATTGCAGCATCTGAACCTAATCCACCCATAGCAACTCCAACATCTGCTCTGGTTAATCCAGGTGCATCATTTATTCCATCACCAATAAATGCAATATTTTCACTATATTTTTTTTCCTTTTCAAAATATTCAAGCTTGTCCTCTGGAAGTAATTCTGCATAATATTCATCTATTTTAATTTCTTTTGCAACTGCCTCAGCAACCTTTTTATTATCTCCAGTTAACATAATTGTTTTTCTCACACCCAAATCTTTAATATTTTTTATTGTATCTTTTATTCCTCGTTTTAGTTTATCAGAAATTACTATATAACCAGCAAATTCTCCATTAATTGCAACAAATACTAATGTTCCATTAAAATCTATTTCTGGAATTTCTATATTTTTCATTAATTTTCTATTTCCTACTAATACTTCTTTTCCCTCTATTTTGGCTCTTATTCCATGACCTGAAATTTCTTCATAATCTTCTATATTATTAATTATTTCTTTTCCATACTTTCTTTTTATTGATTCAGCAATAGGATGATTTGAATAATATTCTGCTTGTGCTGCAATTTTAAGCACATCATTATTGCTAAATTCAACAACCTCAAAAACTCCTTCTGTTAATGTACCAGTTTTATCAAAAATTATAGTATCTAAATTTTTAAATCTTTCAAGATAATTTCCACCTTTAACTAAAACACCTTTTTTTGATAATGCTCCTACTCCTGCAAAATATCCTAAAGGTATAGAAACAACAAGACCACATGGACATGAAATAACAAGAAAAATTAAAGCTCTATATAACCAATCTTTAAATGATTCACCTAAAATAAATGGTGGTAATATAGCTAAAAAAATAGCCGAAAATACAATTATAGGCGTATAATATTTTGCAAATTTAGTAATAAGTTTTTCTGTTTTTGCTTTTTTAGCTGCTGCATTTTCAACCATATCTAATATTTTTGAAACAGTTGACTCATAATATTCTTTCTCAACCTTAATAGTTAAAACTCCATTAATATTTATAACTCCACTATTGACTTCCTCGTTTTCTTTAATTGTTACTGGAACTGATTCTCCAGTTAAAGCAGATACATCTAACATAGAACTTCCTTTAACAACTATTCCATCTAAAGGTACTCTATCTCCTGGTTTTACAACAATTAAATCACCTTTTTTTACTTCTTCTGGAGATACTTTTATTTCTTTATTATCTTTTAATAGATATGCATAATCAGGTCTTATATCAAGCAATGCTTTAATAGACCTTTTAGAATTATCCACTGCCATATTTTGTAAAAATTCTCCTAATTCATAAAAAAGCATAACTCCAACAGCTTCTGGATATTCTCCTATTGAGAATGCACCTATAGTTGCAATACTCATCAAAAAATTTTCATCAAAAAAGTTTCCTCTATTTTTAAATGTTTTCAACAATACATTACATCCTGAAATTAAATATGCAATTATATATAATATTAATTGTAACCAAAATGGATTTTTAATGAATATTGCTGCAATAAATATACTAATAGCAGAAATTAATCTAATAAATTCATTTTTTTTACTAAATTCACTTTTTTTACTACTTTCTTTATTACTATTATTTTTTTCATATACATTTACATCAGGTTCAATTTTTTTTATAATTTCCTTTATTTCTTCAATTTTATTTTCATCTTTAACATTAAAGGATAATGTTTTTGTTATGAAATTTAACTCCACATTATCTACATGTTTTTTAACTGTATCTTCTATTTTTGCCGCACAATTTGCACAATCTAATCCATCTAATACTAATTCTTTTTTCACATTATTACCTCCTATCTTTGAATAATTGAATAATTGTTCAAATATATTATATCAAATATTTTTTTACAGTCAATAATAAATTATAGTAATAATAAAAATAGATATTATTATTTATAAATTTATATTTATTAAGTCTTATATTATTAATGTTTATATTATTAATGTTTATATTTTCATATATCATATGATTAATAAATAAAATGTAAAAATATAATTAAAATTTTAAAATATATTAATTTTTATTATTAATAATGGTAAAATTCTAATATAAAACTTTTTAATATATTAATAGAAAGGAGTATATTATGTCAAATTTCTCTTTTGTTCTTGAGAAATATAAGAATAGATTAATTGATATATCTTCAAAAAATAGAACTTTTTGCATGACAAAATTATATAAAAAACGTTCTTTTGATTTAGCAATATTTGAAGAATACTTTGAAGGTGTTACAAAAGAAATTTTAGAACATATAATTTCTTCTCAACAAGAAAAAGTATGTATTTTGGATTATAATGCTTTTATAAAAGAAAATAGAGAAAAATTAGAAAATGATGATGATGAAATATATATAAAAAAAGAAAAACTAGATTCTTTTTCTCATTCTTTAAAAACTTTAAAAAGAGAAATAAATACTATAGAAAAAGAAACTGGAAGATATGAACTTTATATAGGCTATCCATATGTAGAAGGAAAATTAAAAGATGAAACATATGTAAAATCTCCTTTATTTTTATTTCCAATAAGCCTTATTAATATTGATAAAAATTGGTATATTCAAAGATTAAAAGATGAAAATGTTATAGTAAACAAAGTCTTTTTGATTGCATATCAAAAACATAATGAAGTAAAAATAAACGAAAAAGAATATGAAGGTGATTATACACCTGAAAGTATTATAAAATATTTTAAAGATTTGGGTATTGAATTAGAATATGAAAATAATACTATAGAAAAATTTATTGAAGGGAAAAATGATATTAAAATACCAAAACTTGTTATAAAAAATTATCTTATACTTGGAAATTATAAACTTTCAAGTTCTATATATAATGATTATTTATACCTTGAAAATCAAAATATAAATAACAAATTATTAAAATATTTGCTTTTAGGAGAAAAAGATAATAATAATAATAATAATAATGATTTAAAAAAAGAATATATTGAAGAGAAAGATTTTTATTATATATCAACACTAGACTTTAGCCAAGAAAAAGCAATAAAAATGTCTGACGAAAAAGATGGACTTGTAATATATGGACCTCCTGGTACAGGAAAATCTCAAACAATTTCAAATCTTATTACACATAATCTAGCTAAAGGAAAAAAAGTATTAGTTGTTTCAGAAAAAAGAGCCGCTTTAGATGTTATTCTTAATAGACTTTCACCTATTAAGAATAAAATAATGCTAATACACGATGCACAGAAAGATAAAAAAGAAATATATAAAAAAATAAAAGATGAATTTGAAAGTATAAAAGATGGAGATAAAGATATATTAAACAATATAATAAAATATTCAGAAAAAATCAATAAAAACCTAAAAGAACTCGAAGAGTTTGGTAGTATTATGTATCAAGAAAGAGATTTTGGGTTAAGTCTTGCGAATATGTATGCAAAAACAAATCAAGATTTATCTGAAGATGAGAAAAAATTATTTTCAAAATTTAGAGAACATTTTCAAGATTACAAATATATAGAAATAAAAGAGGCATGTAATAATATAAAAGATAAAATTGAAAGATATATTAAATATAGAAATATTCAAGAAGAATATAAAAATCAAATAGAAGATACAAAAAAAGATTTAGATTTATTTTTAATAGACGAAACTTTAAATAAAATCTCTAATTTTTTAGATTATTTTCCAGGAAAGTTATCATTCAATAGTAATTATAAAGAGGATATAAAAATTGCATTAATTGAAAATCAAAATTTGGAAAATTTTGCAAAAATTTTAAACAAAAAAGAAAATAAAAAGCTATACAAAAAATTTGAAAAATTTTCAAAATTTAATTGGTACAATCCATTACATTTTTTATTTTTTAGCATAAGAAAAAATAAAAGGGAAGAAATAAAAAAAATAATAGAAGAAAAAGAAAAAAATATATTTAATAATATTAAAGACGATTTTGAATTAGCAAAAGATATTATTTCAAAATCAATGTTTTTGAAAGAAGTTATTGATTTTGAAAATTTTAAAATTAAACTTATAAATGAATACGATTTAAAAGATTATCTTGAAAAATTAAAAATTTTTCTAACGAACTACGAAGAATATTATAAGCTAAATGTTGAATTTTCAAATCTTATAAAAATAGAAAAAGAAATCCTTGAATTTATATATTTACAAAAAGGATTTAATGAAAATTTTGTTTTTGAAAGAATTGAAAAATTCTTTATTTTAAAGAAAATAACTGAAATAGAAAAAAAAGAAAAAAATAAAATTTTAAAATATGAAATGTATGATGAATATGTGAAAAATGTTATCGAAAGCATGGAAACCAAGAAAACTGATGTTGTAAAATATATAAATTCTTTATGGAATAGTAATTTTTTAAAGGCGTTAAGAAGCGACTATAGATTATCTAAAAATTTTGAAAGACAAATACATAAAAAATCCAAACTCTTACCTATACGAAAATTAATAGAAACTTTTGATAATTTAATATTTAACTTATATCCTTGTTTTCTTGCAACTCCAGAAAGTGTTTCGGAAATTTTACCTCTTAAGGAAGGATTGTTTGACATCATAATATTTGATGAAGCTTCACAAATATTTGTTGAAAAGGCTATTCCTGCTATTTTTAGAGCAAAAAAGGTTGTTGTATCAGGTGACGATAAACAACTTAAACCAACCTCTATATTTATGTCTAGAGAAGAAATAGATGAAGAATTTGATATGGAAATTTCAACAGCAATTGAAGAAGAAAGTTTACTTGATGTTGCAAAAATTAATTTTGATTCAACACATCTTCTCTTTCACTATAGATCAAAATATAAAGAGCTTATTGATTTTTCAAATCATGCTTTTTATGACGGAAAATTATATATTTCACCAAATATATCTAATGAAAAAGCTATTGAAAGAATAAAAGTAAACGGAATATGGAAAAATAGACAAAATTTAGAAGAAGCTAAAGAAGTTGTTGCTCTTGTTAAAAAAATTCTACTTGAAAGAAAGGAAAATGAGACTATAGGAATAGTAACTTTTAATATAAATCAAGCAGATTTGATATATGACTTACTCGATAATGAAGCAAGAAATGATAAGATATTTGAAAATTTATATAATATAGAACTTAATAGAACAGAAAATGGAGAAGATAAAAGTTTATTTGTCAAAAATATAGAAAATGTGCAAGGTGATGAGAGAGATATTATCATATTTTCAACAGCTTATTCAAAAGATGAAAAAGGTAAATTTAGATTTTACTTTGGTTCTTTATCAAATGAAGGTGGTGAAAATAGATTAAATGTCGCTATTTCAAGAGCAAAGAAAAAAATATATATTGTTACCTCATTTGAACCAGAAGAATTAAATGTTGATAATTTTAAAAATAGAGGTCCAAAATTTTTAAAAGATTATTTAAAATATGTAAGAGCAATTTCGCAAGATAATAAAAAGGAAGCAGAAAGAATATTGTATAGTCTCTCTAATATAGAGGGAAGCCAAAATATAATATTTGAAAGCCCATTTGAAGAGGAAGTATATGAACATTTAACTAATAGTTTTATTATAAAAGATAATAAACTTGAAATTCATACCCAGATAAATTCATCTGGATATAGAATTGATATTGGTATATATGATCCAGTTCAATCAAAATACATACTAGGAATAGAATGTGATGGTGCAAGATATCATAGTAGTAAAAGCGCTAGAGAAAGAGATATACACAGACAAAGATTTTTAGAATCAAAAGGTTGGAAAATTATAAGAATATGGAGTAGAAATTGGTGGTTAAATAAAGAGAAAGAAATAAAAAATATAGAATACGAAATAGAAAAAGAATTAAATATAGCAGATATAAATGTTAAAATATTTGAAGCTCTTAGTTAAATAATCATTTTGAAGTTGATAAAATAATTTATAAGAAAATCATTAAAAAATAAGAAGAAATATTTTTTAGGAGGGATTATTATGATTTTTGAAAGAACAAAATACAAATATGATGGAGAAATATTTTTTGGGGTTATTCCAGAAAATAAAATGCCTTTCTGGACAATACCTACAAATAACTTCTATTTATCTTCATATGTTTGTCCTGAATGTGGAAGGCTAATGGTAAAAACGGTTTTCAGTGTTGATTTTACTTTTTCAACTGTAGACGGTTCAATAGCTGTTCCAAGAATATTTGTTTGTGGAAAATGTAAAACTTTACATATTCCATCTCCTGGGTATAAATTATCTAGAAATAACGGATACTATTATAAGGCTAAAAACGATAAAGAATTTGAAGATATTATTATTAAATTGGACTTAGTTGGATCAAGAAAAGGAAGACAAAATACATTATATAATGAAACTAATATCACTTGGTATTAGTGAAAAATGGAGGAAATATGTTTATTGATTTTTTACAAAAATTAAAACCTATTAATAGGAATGAATATGAAGAATGGGATGAAATTTTAGAATATTACAATAAAAACATTGGCTAAGAGAACCAACATTATTTTGGTATTTATCTTCTGGTTTGGATATGAAGCCTTTAGTTAATTTTAGTAAAAAAGATACTTCCGAAGTATATAAGACACCAAATATTGATATATTTTATTAAAGAAAAAACCGAACAAATATCATTATTTGAAAAATAAATAAGTCCCAAACGGGACTTATTTTGCATCTCTAACTAAACGAATATAATTATATATTCTTTCCGCTCCTTCACCAGCAGACCATCTTTTACCTTAGTATCAAAGCGAATTGCTCCAGCTCCGTGAAAATCTTCTCCTTCAGAATTAACTGCTCTTCCAAAAGATACATACATGCATAATACATTGGTTGATCCGGTAACATTCTGCTGATGTACTTGTCCAATAATATGGATAATCTGTTTCACCAGCTTCATTTATAATCTGAGTAGATGAAAATATTGATGATATTGCAGGACCAATATTATTTTCATCAATAGCTGTTGGAGATCGAGAATAATCTACTATACTTAATAATTCCTTTACATTAGGAAGTCTCCAATCATCATATCCTGCATATGTTGATTCTTCAGAAAATTTCAAAGCTTCTTTCCAATCCATTGGCCCAAAATCTATTTTTGACCACATAAGACCTGTATTTTCATCAATAATTGTACCATCTCCGTTGTCAACAAACTTATTCTCTCCATATATATTTCCACGAACAGCTCTTACATATTTTAAAAGAGGTGATTTAGGCGGTCTTTGTACATTAGAATTTTCTATATTTTTAAAATCATTAATAGGTGGTTTATTTTCATCTGAGCCAGCTGGATAAGCTTTTATATGCCCCGTTGCAAAATTAACTCCAAAAGCTGCATTATCTTTCCCTTCAACTGTCACACCAACATATTTTGTACTAGACCAATATTGCTCATCCTTCGAAAGTTCTTCAACATTAACTAAATCAAAATATTTTGTATCTATGTATGGCCATCCTTCTTCTCCATTCCAGATAGAAAAAAGTTCTTTAACGGTTGGAAGCCTCCAATCATCATATCCGCCAAGCTCTAAATTCTCACAATATTCATATGCTTCTTCCCATGTAATTCCTGTTGATGGCGGTGTTTTTTGCCAAATTAATCCAGTATTTAAGTCTGTTATAGTACCATCACCATTATCAATAAAAGAAAATTTTTTACCTTTTTGATAATCTCCATCTTGACCGTAAAGTTCTTCTCTAGAAGAAGTTATCTCATTTCCATTAACATCATAAACCTTTGTTTGACCTGTTTCAACTAAATTATAATCATAATTTGAAAAAATAATTACACTACTTACAAAAAACATAAAAAAACTAAAATTTTTAAAAACTTCATTTTATCACTTCTTTCTACAATATTCTTAAGTATAAATATTTTATTTATATAATTATTATATAATAATAAACTTAAAATTAACTTAAAAATAATTATAGATATATAAAAAAATAACCCCATATACATGGGGTTAAATTTTGCTTATTAACTCTTCTACAGTATCAGCTGAAATTACCTCTTCATCTTTTTTTACAAAAACTTTTGAATGACAAACATCACATTCTCCTAAACAATTTTCTACAGTATGTTCTATACCTTCTTTTTCAAAATACTCTACCATTTTTTCTGTTCCACTATTGTGTTTGCATAATTTAATCATAATCTCACCTCCCCTATTATCTAGGGATATTGTATTTTATTTATTTTAAATATTCATAACGAAATTTTCAATAAATTATAAAACATATTTCTTTATTCTTATTTTAATTTTAATAACTTTGCATTTATTGCTACTATAACAGTACTTAAAGACATAAATACTGCTCCTATTGCTGGACTTAAAAGAATTCCCCATTTATACAAAATACCAGCTGCAAGTGGTATTGCAATAGCATTATATCCTGTGGCCCATAATAAATTTTGTATCATTTTTTTATAGGTATTTTTAGCAAGACCTATTATTGAAACAACATCTCTCGGATCACTCCTAACTAATATTATATCTGCTGATTCAACAGCAACATCAGTACCTGCTCCAATCGCTATACCAACATCAGCTTGAACTAAAGCCGGAGCATCATTTACTCCATCTCCAGTCATCGCAACAACTAAATTACGTGATTGAATTTCCTTTATCTTTTGTGATTTTTCATGAGGCAAAACCTCAGCAAAATATTCATCAAGTTCTAATTCTTCAGCAACCCATTTTGCCACTTGACTATTATCGCCTGTTAACATCATACATTTTATTCCCATTTCTTTTAATTTTGCTATAGCTTCTTTCGATTCTGGTCTAATAATATCAGCAAGACCTATTGCTCCTTTTAATTCAGAATCTATTAATACATAAACTACTGTTTTTCCTGCTGATAACATTTCATTTATTTTTTCATTTTCAATTTTTATATTTTTTTCCCTCAAATACCCAGGACTAACTACCATAACATGTTTTCCATTTACATTACCTTCAGCTCCTTTTCCCGGAATGGCTTTGAAGTTTTCTACCTTCATTGAATTTTCAGCAGATTTTGCAATAGATTTTGCAATTGGATGTTCTGAATGTGCTTCAACTGAGGCAGCATAATTTAAAATATCTTCTTCATTTATATCATTTGAAAGATTAACCACATCGGTTACACCAAATTTTCCCATTGTCAATGTACCAGTTTTATCAAACACTATAGCTTGAATATTTCTTGACCTTTCAAAAGCTACACGATCTCTAATAAGTAAGCCATTTTTTGCAGATATCGCTGTTGAAACTGCAAAAACTAATGGAACTGCTAGACCAAGTGCATGAGGACAAGTTATTACCATAACTGTAACCGTTCTTTCAAGAGCAAAAACAAAGCTTTTTTCAGCTATAAACGTCCAGATAAAAAAAGTTATTGCACCACCTGATAATGCTATAAAAGTTAGCCATACTGCTGCGCGATTAGCAAGATCCTGTGTTCTAGATTTACTTTCTTGTGCTTCTTTTACAAGTTCAATAACTTGAGAAAGATATGAATCTTTTCCTGTATTTTTAACTTTCACTTTTAATGAACCTTCACCATTAATTGAACCACCAATTACGAGATCATTTTTCTTTTTTGATACAGGCTTGCTTTCACCTGTTAGCATTGATTCATTTAGATAACTTTCACCTTCTATTATAATACCATCAGCTGGAACTTTTTCGCCAGGTTTTACAACAACAATATCATCTGTTTTCAATTCTTCAAGAGGAATATCCTTTAGCGAACCATCTGGCATAAACTTATGTGCATCTGACGGCATTAATTTTGCCAATTCCTCTAATGCACGTGAAGCTCCCATTACTGATCTCATTTCAATCCAATGCCCAAGTAACATAATATCAATTAATGTTGCTAATTCCCAAAAAAATATTTCCCCTTCTAAACCAAAAACTACCACACTACTATATACATATGCTGTACTAATTGCAACAGCTATTAAAGTCATCATTCCAGGTTTATTAATTTTGACTTCTTCATAAAAACCTTTTAAAAACGGATATCCTCCATAAAAATAGATAAAGGTTGAAATTATAAAAAGAATATATAAATCACCCGGAAAAGAAAACTCTAATCTAAATAATTTCTGAACTAATGGTGATAACATTAAAACAGGAATTGTTAAAATTAAGGATATCCAAAATCGCTTTTTAAAATCTTCTACCATATGAGCATGATGTTCATGATTATGTTTCATTGAATGTTCGTCATTATGTTCTGAATGATCATCTTTCATATTATGATGATCATGACTCATATTCATTCCCTCTTTATCCATATGTTTCCCCAATCCTTTATCAAAAAAATAATGACATATTGAAAATTTCCAAATGTCATATTATCTTTTTAATGATTTCCTGTTATAGGTAGTTCATAAACAGGGTATGTTAAAGAATATCCCGCTATTCTTCCTATAATTCTTGGTATATCAGTATTATCATAAAAACCTCTAAAATTCTCTGATCCAGAACCAAAAGCATAAGCAGCAATAACCACCCTGTTCTTTAACAAGCGTATCAAAATATTCCATATTCTCATTTGTTAAATCAATATTATAATATTTTTTACTAATTCTTTTACTTTATTTTTATCATTATTTTCTCGTTTAGCTATAAAATATGTATTTTTAGTAAAATTCCTTTTCAACATCAAAATAATATCCACCTGTTGAAAGGCCTAATCCACCCGTTTCATGATCTGCTGTTATTACCACTAATGTATCAAGATTATTTTTTAGAAGTTCAACGCTTTTATAAAATAAATCATCATTTATATAAAATATTTTCTTTTATAAAATCTACAGGATATTTATAATCAACATATTTTATAAATTCCGATAATCCTTTCATTTTTTTGGCAATTTCTTCAGTTGCCTGTTCCATTTTTAAATTGTCATTTCCTTTTATTGTAATAATTAAATTATCGAAACCACCAAAATTTTCAGATATTTGTTTGAATTTAATTATTTCCGGATCATTCTCTGGCAATAATGTGTAGGTCCCAAATATCAATATTTGGCAAATATGCCCAAAAAAATTGTAAGAATTATTGAAATAATAATTATCCAGAGCCGGTATTTTATAATAAATCTAAATAGATTTCTGTTTTTCATTGTTTAGATTCGCTCCTTATATAAATATTATCAAAATGCCCCCATTAACCTTATTATTAAGGGGGCTTTTATATAATTATTTACTTTTAATTATTTCCCATCATATTATTCATTTCTGGTTCTTGTGTATTACCTGGGGTATCTGGGTACCAATAATTATTAATATTTCCTGGGTATCCGTAGCCATTCATCATATTTCTACCCATCATTCCTGGGTATCCGTAGCCAAAGTTTTTAGGTATAATATATTCTTTATTTTCTATTTCAATCGATGTTACTAATAATTCTTCTACTTTTGAAAAACTATATAATGTTGTTGCTTTTACGTTTACTTCTTTCCCAGCTTCTATTGGTAAATTATTATAAAACATAAACATATTTTCTAATCTTAATATATAATATGTTCCTTTTTCATCAATAGCCAATGCTATAGGTACCTGCTCGTTTATTTCCATAATTTTTAAATCTATACTAACTGTTGGAATATTTGTATAATATCCATTACTCTGATTTTCTATATCTCCACCATGTGCGAAAATTAATGATAAGCTAAAAATTAACATTAAACTCAATAAAAATCTACTTTTCATATTATTCACTCCTATTCGATAAGTTTCTTTTTTCTTATATATTCTTCTTCGGTTATTTCACCTTTAACAAATTTTTCATTTAAAATTTTTAAGACATCTTCATTACTTACTTTATTTTTCTGATTTTGTTTTGAATGATTGTTTTTAAATAAATTTTTAAATATGAAATAAATTATTATTAAAAATAAAATCATAAATCCAAATCCAACTAAAGAGCCAATTATTCCATATCCATAAAATCCACTCCAACCCCAACATGGCATAATTTCACCTCCCAATTAAAATATATTGTATCTAAAACCTATTAACCAATTAATTTTAAATGATGAGTTTATAATATTTTCTATATTATCTTTTACTCCCACTTCTATCATATATTTGTCTTTAAATACAATTCCACTACTTAAAACAACTTCTATTTTCTTATAATCATTTAAATTTTTAATTTCATTTTCTACAGCAAATCTAAAAGGAATATATATGTTATTTTCAATATTATTTTCTCTTTTTACTTTTCTAAAATACATCATATGCATCATAGGAAAAAAAGTTAATCTATTTGTTTTAAAACTTGTATTTACAACATCTACTCCAATTTTTATATTTTCTAAATTTAAATTTTTATCTGGATATATTCTGATTTCACTAAAATCTGTCTTATAAAAATTATTAAGTGCCAATGGTATGTTTGTATATAATGAAAATACGCTAACTCTTCCATAAATATCAAAATAACCCTTACTTTCATCGTTAAGATATGGTTTATATACTTTTTCAACAGATAAATCTATAATATTACTAAACGAAAATATTATCAAATTCAACATAACAAATACTAATATTAATTTCTTCATATTAATCATCTCTTTCTATCCTGCGATATTACTTAATATAATTTTTTTCTTTCTGAGATATTCTTCTTCGGTTATTTCTCCAGTAACAAATTTTTCATCTAATATATCTAGTGCTTTACTTTTTCTATTAGTTTCTTCTAACATCGGCTGTCGGTTTTGTCTATAATAATCTTCTGATCTTCTAGGATAATCCTCAGAATTATGATGTCGATTATTTAATAATCCTCTCCCGTGATAACCAAATATTCCGCCTCCACATGACATATTCTCACCTCCTACACCTGAAAATTTCTATAAATTCCAACTTTTTCTATGATTTCTGGAACATACTTAATTTTTGCAACTTTCTTATCATATAAATGAATGAAATAATATGAAACAAACATACCAGTTAATCCTAAAATAAAAGATATTATTTCATTTAAACCAAATGAGAATAGAAGTACAGTAATTATAACCATTGTCAGCAAAGGTATTCCATACATTATAAATGCTACTTTTGATTCAAGTGAGTCTATTTTTTTATATATACGAATTCATCTCTATTTAACTTTAAATTATTTTTATTTATACCTTAATTTTTCTATTTGGATCTCCTGTTAAATTACATGAACCTTTTATTGCACACGATGTACAATTTAATGCTTCAAGAGCTTGTAAATATACATATTCTCCATCTATATCAACTATTCTCATTAATTCATTCATAAAAATCACCTTATACACAATTTATTCTATAAGTTTCTTTTTTCTTAAATATTCCTCTTCTGTAATTTCTCCATTTACAAATTTTTCATTTAATAATTTTAAAGCTTCATTTTTTGGATCATTATTAAAATCACCTATTTTTTTAGCAGCATCAGGATTTTTCATAAAATACCACAAAATTAATATTATTAACAAAAGAAAGAAAAACATCATACCAATCACCTCACATTAAATTTTTTTATTTATTTTTTCAAAATTAATTCTTTTTTTCTAAGATATTCTTCTTCTGTAATTTCACCTTTAACAAATTTTTCATTTAAAACCTTCAAAACGTCATAATCTTCATTACTTTTAAATTCAAAATTACCATTAAAAAACATCTTTTTTATTAAAAAATAAATTACTACAAGAAATACAATTAAAAATATGAAATTTATAAATGATCCTATTAATCCGTATCCTCCAAAGTTATATGGTCCATACCATCCATGCATCATAATCTCATCTCCCTTTTTTAAAGGTTATCAATAACTCTTGCTAACGACTCCTCTATTTCTTTAGCAATTTCTAATACCTTTTCATTATTAGCTGATTCCATAGCCACAGTAGGTTTAATAGCTGCAACAATTGTTTTTTCATCCTTTTCATATACTATTAAATTACATGGTAAAAACAAACCAATATTCTCTTCTGCTAATATAGCTTTATGTGCATTTTTAGGACTACATGCTCCCAAAATTGTATATTTTTTAAAGTCAATACCCAATTTTGCTTTAAATTTTTCATTTAAATTTATTCTAGATAAAATACCAAAACCTTCCTTTTGCAAATTTTCATCAAGTTTTTTTATTGCTTTTTCAAATTCATAATTTGTTTCTTTTATTATTCCATACCTCACAATTTTCCCTCCTTTTTTTATTTTACACCCCTACATGGGTGGGACTCTTGTAGTATAACACTTTTTCCTTAGAATTTCCTTAAAATTTATTCATTTTCAGATATTAATTTTTCTATATAATTTATTTCTTCAACAACATCATTTAGTTTTTTAACTACAACATTTACATTAAGTCCTTTATCTTTACAACTATCTTTTAAACTACTCATTTTTGCACAACAAATATCAAAACCAAAATTTTTTAATTCATCAAATAATTTATTATCCATATCCATAATTTCTTTTAAAGTCATATTTTCATTTATTTCTGGTAACATAATATCCCTCCTAATTAAAAATTTTTACTTATGTAATTCATTACTTCTTCTAATTCTTCTATTTTCATGTTAATTTCGTTTATATCATTTGAATAGGCTGCATTTTTGACACAACTTTCAAGATGATTGTTCAAAATTTTAGTATTTGCTTTTTTTAACAATGCAATAGAAGCTAATATCTGTCTTGATATATCAATACAATACCGATTATCTTCAACCATTTTTATAGCCGCTTCAATTTGACCTTTTGCTGTTTTTAATATATTTAAACTATTTTTATTTTTTAAACTATTTTTATTCAAATTATTATTCATTGTTTTTCACCTCGTTTTTTAAAATCTAAGGAGAAGTCCTCTCCTTAGATTTTTTAATGACAATGACCTTTATGATGCATTTTTTTATGTTTCATATGATGTTCATGACTTTCATGATTGTTTTCATGATGTTCATCATCCTCATCTTTTATTTCTTTAACATCATAACCTGCTTCATCTATAGCTTCTTTAATAGCTTCATCTTTTAAAACACTTCCTTCTATAACTGCTTTTCCAATTTCAACAGATAACACATTTACATTTTCTAATTTTTCTAATTCTTTTCTTATTCTTTTTACACAATGCTCACATGACATACCTTCAATAATAATTACTTTTTTCATAATATCTCCTCCTCGTGTATAATGTTTTCATATAATTAATAAATCTGATATTTATTTTTAAAAAAATAATTCTAACTCTGAGTTATTATATAACTAAAGTAATTCTGTCACCTCCTGCACTTAAGTGCCTTGAATAGTCTGACTAACTTTGGTATATAAGTTGAATTGCTACCGGAGAATGAGCTATAGCTCTTACATATAACGAGGCTCTTTTCTTATATACCCAGAGTTAGAATCTAATTCTGAAAGGTTGTGTTTCTATGTTGTTTGTTGGTATCGATGTTTCTAAAGATAAACTTGATTATT
>NZ_LNGH01000011.1 GCF_011057715.1 Marinitoga sp. 38H-ov | reverse complement strand
ATCAAGCAGCTTCTTATGCTATTATATATGATCCTGTTCTTAAATCTTATTACAAAAAGAAAAGAGATCAAGGTAAATCTCACAAAGCTGCTGTTGTTTTGACTGCCAGAAAACTAGTTAGAAGTATTTACTATATGCTTAATACATCATATAATCCTATTGAATTATCTCTTCCTTCTAAAAACGTAGTGTTTTTGAAGGATAATGAGTAAAAGATAATAATAATAGCTAACTAAACATTTTAATAATTCAATTTTTGCACTCTGTGCATAATATTTGTTTTACTCTTTTTTATTCTAAATACTCTCTATTTTAATTCTTTATTAATTTTTATTGTTTTTTTTATTTTCCTTTTGACTTAATACCGGAGACTTTACCAAGATGATTATATCACATTTATTTCTTTGTGGTATAATTAAAAAGGAAAAGGAGGGATTTGTATGAAAAAAAATTTGTTTTTTTTGCTAGTTATAATATCGTCATTACTTTTAGTATCTTGTGGAGCTAATGGATCGTATATTTTTTCTCAACCTGAAAATCAAAAAGGAGCTGCGTATCATGATTTTAAAGGATTTGGTATAATTGATTATAAGTCTTTTCCGCAGGAAGCGCAAGCAAAATTAGCAGCTTTAGAAGCTGCAAAACAAGATGCGTTTTCTAAAGCTGTAGAATATATTTATGGCATATATATTGATTCAAATACTACTGTAAAAGATTTTGCTTTAGAAAATAAAACAATAAATTCTACATTATGGGGAGTTATTAGAGGTGCTCAGGAAATAGATCAAGGATTTGATATGGTACAAGGTATGGCCTATGTTGTTATTAGAGTATATAGAAAAGATATAGAAGAATTATTAGGGAAAAAATTGAGAAATTTCTAAGGAGTGATTTTTTTGAAATTTTTATTTTTACATAAATTTAATTCATATTGGGAAGAAAAAATATCAGAATTAAAAAAGGATTTTCCGGATATTGAAATATTATTTGCAAAAGAAAAAAATAATTTTGAAAAGGTTGAAGGTATTATTGGAGGATTTATTACTGAAGAAGAATTAAAATACGCGAAAAACTTAAGAGTAATTTTTGTACCTTTTGCTGGTGTTGAGCAACTACCCTTAAATGAATTAAAGAAAAGAAATATAGTAGTATCAAATGCTCATGGTAATGGGAAATTTGTTGCAGAAAGAGCAGTGTCTATGGCTTTAGCCCTTTTGGGGAAAATTGTTTATTTTCACAATGATTTAAAAAATGGAATTTGGCATGGTTTTACTGTAGGTGAATCCATACATGATTCTTGGATTTCTATTCAAGGGAAAAAAATAGGAATATTAGGATTTGGGGCAATAGGACAAAATATAGCTAAATTTCTAAAACCTTTTGATACAAAAATTTATGTTTTAAAAAATAATAAAATTGATTATTTACCAGAAAATGTTGATAGAGTTTATTATGATATAGATGAAATTTTAAAAGATAGTGAAATAATATTTTTAACATTACCATTAACAGATAAAACTTATGAAATTATTAATAAAGAAAGATTAATGAATTTAAAAAATAAATATTTAATAAACGTGGGAAGAGGTAAATTAATTAATGAGGAAGGTTTATATTTATCTTTAAAAAATAATATTTTAAAGGGTGTTGCTTTAGATGTGTGGTTTAATTATCCAACACCTGAAAATAAAAATATAATGCCTTCAAATTATCCTATTTGGGAATTTGATAACGTTATTTTATCTCCTCACGTAGGAGGATATTCTTATCATGCAACTACGGCTGGAATAGATTATACAATTGATAATATAAGAAATTTTATTAAATATGGTGAGCCATTATCAAAAGTTGATTTTGATAAAAAATATTAATAAAAAATTTAATTGAGGTGATAAATATTAAAGAATATGTAGTTTTACCTGAAGATATTGAAATAGTTGAGATTCTAGGAACATATAATAATAGGGCAAAATATTTGAAAAATAAATTTAACGTAGAAATTTCATATAACAATAATAAAATTTTGGTTTTTGGTGAAGAGCAAAATAATGTTGAAAAAGTAATTAATATATTTAAAGAAATAATTGATGTATTATCAAATGGTCATTTATTAGATTGGACAGAATTTCAATATATAGTATCTTTATATGAATTAAATGATAATAAGAATTTGAAAAATAATTATACTCAAGTTATAAATACTACTGTAAGTGGTTTAAGAATACAAGCAAAAACGCATGGTCAATCTAAATATATTAAATTAATGAAAGACAATGAAATAGTTTTTTGTATAGGCCCTGCAGGGACTGGTAAAACTTATTTAGCTGTTGCAATGGCAGTTGAATACTTAAAAACCGGAAGAGTACAAAGAATAATTTTAACAAGACCTGCTGTGGAAGCTGGTGAAAAATTAGGTTTTTTACCAGGAACATTATATGATAAAGTTGATCCATACTTAAGGCCATTATATGATTCTTTAATGGATTTTATAAATGCTGATAAAGTTATGGAGTATAAAGAAAAAGGTATTATAGAAGTTGTTCCTTTAGCTTATATGAGAGGGCGAACTTTAAATAATGCTTTTATTATATTAGACGAAGCACAAAATACTACCTATTATCAAATGAAAATGTTTTTAACTAGAATTGGTTTCAATTCAAGGGCAATAATAACAGGAGACACTACTCAAATAGATTTAGAAAATAAAAAAGATTCAGGTTTGCTAATTGTAAAAAATATTTTGGAAGATATAAAAGGTATTTCTTTTATTGAATTGACAGAAAATGATGTTGTTCGAAATCCACTTGTTAAAGAAATTATAAAAGCTTATGATAAATTTGAAAGGCTAAAAGGTGAAAAGAATGAAAAAAAATAATATTCAGAATATATTATTTATAATTAACTTTTTAATACTGTTTGCCTTTACAGAATTTATTTTATGGCGAAGTTTATCGCTAAAATTTTTATTTAATTTTAGTATTATAATTTTGCCAATATGGTTTTTAATTGTCCTTTTTCTACTTAAAAAACATAAAATTTTTAAATTACATTCCACAAATTATTTACTTAGTTTTATTTTAGTTATTGATATTGGTATTATATTTAATATATTTTCATTAAAATATTTTTCATATCCAGCTGTTACTCCTATATTTTCAGTTATTGTTATAACCTTAATGATGGATTTTTATGTTGGATTTCTTGCTTCTATTTTTTTTAGTTTTTATTTTTCATTTTTAATTGGTAATCCTCTGAGTACATTTGTATATTTATTTATAATAGGCATTATTGGAGCATATTTTAGCAAAAAGTTGTATTCTAGAGTAAGAATTATTATCCCTTTTATCATTTCGACACTATCACAGATACTTTTATATTTTTTATTTTTTGAAATTGATTTTTTATCATGGCCAATTATTGTAATTTCAAATTTATTTCAAATGCTTTTTATATTAGGAGTTTTGCCATACTTAGAATATATAACTAGGGTTTATTCAGATATAGGATTGTTGGAATTAGGAAATTTGAATCACCCGTTGTTAAAAAAACTTTCTTTAAGTTCATCTGGAACATATTATCATAGTTTAATTATTGCTAATTTAGTTGAAAGTGCAGCAGAATCAATAGGAGCTAATCCTATATTGTTAAGAGTAGGTTCATATTTTCATGATATTGGAAAATCACTTAGACCACTCTTTTTTACAGAAAATCAGAAAGGATTAAATCCTCATGATAAGATAAATCCAAAATTAAGTTCGCTTATATTAAATTTACACGTATCTAAAGGTCAAGAATTAGCAAAAAAATATAAATTGCCTATTTTAATAGAAGATTTAATCGTTCAACATCACGGAACAAGAATAAAAAGATTTTTTTATCATAAGAGTATGGAATTAAATGAAAACCTTTCTGCTGATGTTTTTAAATATCCTGGACCTATCCCACAATTTAAAGAAGCTGCGATATTAATGATAGCTGATAATATAGAAGCTATGACAAGAAGTATGAAAATATTTTCTAAAAAGGATTTAGAAGATAAATTTGATAATCTTATTCAAGATTTATTTTTAGAAGGACAATTGGATGATTGTGGGTTAACTTTAAGAGAGATTAATAAAATAAAAAATGCTATGATTGAAACAATTTTAAATATGAATCATTCAAGAATAGAATATCCAGAAATTTCTAAAGAATTATTAAAAGAGGTGAATAAATGAATATAAATATTATTAATAATCAAAATATAAAAAATATTGATATTCAAAAAGTAGAAAAAATATCTAAAAGTATTTTATTAAAAGAAAAAGGTGATGGAGACTATGAATTAAATATCTTAATTACTAATAATAATGAAATTGCTAAATATAATGAAGAATATAGAAAAAAAGAAGGGCCAACTGATGTTTTATCTTTTGAATATGGTTTGGACGAAGAAGTAATAGGGGATATAATTATTTCTGTTGAAAAAATAGAAGAACAAGCGCCTGATTTTGGGAATTCTTTTGATGAAGAATTTTTTTATATACTTATACATGGAATTTTACATATATGTGGATATGATCATATAAATGATGAAGATAAAAATATAATGTTTCCATTACAAGATAGATATTTTAAAGAATTATATAATAATTAGCATGAAATATTTTTCATATGAGACTTTTTGTGATTTTTTAAAATAATTAGCTATAATTAACTATTAATACCCCAATCTCAATTTAAGTATGTTTGAGTATTCAAAATCTAATTGTTATAATATCTTAGAAATTATATAGAAGGGGGTAATATTGTGTCAATTATTAGGCCATTTAAAGGATTAAGACCAAAAAATGAATTAGTAGAAGAGTTTTCTTGTCCGCCATATGATGTTTTAGAAGAAGATGAAGTTAAAGATATTGTTAAAAATCATCCTAAAAGTTTTTTAAGAGTTACTAGAGCTGAGGTTGAATTTGATGAAAATATAGACCCTCATAGCGAAGAGGTTTATAAAAAAGCTAAAGAAAATTTAGAAAACTATAAAAAAGATGGTATATTAATAGAAGAAGAAAAACCGGCATTATATTTATATAGAGAAACATGGAAAGGTCATTCTCAAACAGGAATTTTTGCTACTTTCTCAGTTGATGAGTATCAAAAAGGTCTTATTAAAAAGCATGAATTAACTAGACAAGATAAAGAAGATGATAGAACTAAACATATTATGATTTTAGAAGCACAAACCGGACCAGTATTTTTAACATTTAAATCAAAAGATAATATTAAAGAATTAATTAATAGAGGTATTAGTGAATCAGAAAAGATTTATGATTTTATAGACGAAAAAGAAGTTCACCATGAATTGTGGGTGCTAACAAATGAAAATTTAATAAATGAATTACAAAATGCATTTAAAGAAGTGGATTCTTTATATATTGCTGATGGTCATCATAGAGCGGCAGCGGCAGCTAGAACAAAGGAAATTTTAAAATCAAAGAATCCAGTACATACAGGAAATGAAGAATATAATTTCTTTATGGCAGTAGTATTTCCACATGATGAATTAAAAATTTTAGATTATAATAGGGTAGTGAAAGATTTAAATGGTTTATCAGATGATGAATTTATGAAAAAAATATCTGAATACTTTGAAATCTCAGAAGCTCCTGAAAGTCCTTATAAACCAAAAAATAGACATGAATTTGGTATGTATATAAATAAAAAATGGTATTTATTAAAAGCTAAAGAAAATATTATTGATGAAACTGATCCTGTGAAACAGTTAGATGTATATATATTACAAAATTATTTATTAGCTCCTATTTTAGGTATAGAAAACCCAAGAAAAGATCCAAGAATTCATTTCTTAGGAGGAATTAGAGGAGTAAAAGCTTTAGAAGAATGGATAGATGGTAAGAATTGGAAGGTTGCATTTTCAATGTATCCAACATCAATAGAGGAATTAATGGCAGTTGCTGATGCTGACAAAATTATGCCTCCAAAATCTACATGGTTTGAGCCAAAATTAAGATCGGGATTATTGATACATGAAATATAGCCCCTTGTTATAAAGGGGCTTTTTTATTTCTAATATTTAGATAAAGGTTATTTGATTTAATATCCTTTTTTTTACATTCATTCTCAAGAAACAACTTATCAATTTTTGATTTATGATATATTGCACTAAAAGAAAATAATTTTTTTGCAAAATGTTTATTTTTAATGTCAGATTTTTCTAATATACTAATAATTTTTTTAATTGAAAAATCTATAATAAAATCTAAAAATTCTTTATCCTCTTTATGTAATTTATGCAAATCATTTATATTATAAACTGTAAATATTGGGTTAAAATTTTTTTTCTTTATATCTTTGTTGAAATCATATATTGCATCAAGTAAGTACAATAAAGTTCCTACATAAAAACTAAATTCTTCAGGTACATTTAAATCATGTTTTTCTAAAATTAATTTTATAATATTTATAGAAGGTTTAAAGTATTCTTCTAAAGGTAAATAATTTTTTTCTATTTCAAATTGCTTATCTAATATACTTTCATATTTTATTATAAAATCTAATCCATAATAATTCATTAACTTTTTTCGTAAACCCGTAATAAGTATTTTGTATTTACTCATATTAGAGTCATAAAGTTTATCATATAATTTTCCATAAATAATTAAGTTGTTTAAATAAGAAAATTCTTTAAATACCTCTAAATCATTATAAACATATCTTTCCTTAAATCCGACCCATGGACAATTAATTTTCCTTATTTTTTTATTATTAAATTCTATTTTTATTAATGAAAAAAAAGAAACTTCTCTTATAATAAACATCCTATACATATTTCCAAATTCTTTTTTTAATGAATGACACATAGAGCAATAATGGCTTATATAATTTATTTGTTCATATTTATTTGGTTTAAAGTATAACGAAATGTATCCATACAAAATTATTCACTCCTTGAAAGACCAACATATAAATCTAAAGTTCTCTCTATTACATTTTCGTTTGATTTAACAGAAAAGATTAATTTATAATTACCGGGAATATTTAATTTAATAGGTGGTTCTTTTGAAATATAATGTATTAAACTTTTCCCACCTTCATTAATATAAATTCTTTTAATATCATTATTTTCATAATTAAATATAAGTGTATTATTTTCTATATTTAATAATCTTATAGTAAACCCTTCTATTTCAAGAAATCTTTTATTTTTCAAATCTAAATTATCTATATAAAAGGCACCTTGAAATAATTCATTTATAGGATAAAAAAGGTAAGTGTCAATAGCTAGATTAACTTTTGTTAGTTTTTTTTCGATTTTATTTGTTATAGGTAATGGTATATAAACGGCTTGATTTAATTCTTTATTGACAAAATATAATTCATATACGTCATCTTCCAAAGGTGGTAAATATAGTTCATTGACATTTTTTTCTAATGATTTTAAATAAGTATAACCAAAGTTAATTGGAATTTCGTTTATTAATTTTCTTTTTTTATTAAAAATTTGTATTTTTCCTATTATATTTATATTTTTTTCATCAGAAGAATAATTAATAGCTTCCAAAAATATTTTTGGCCTTTCATTAGTTAAATAAAAATCTTTTTCTAAGTATATATTATAAATAATAGAATGTATATAATTAAATTCTTTTTTTAATTTAATTTTTTTATTATTAAAATTAAAAGATGTTTCTATAACATAATTACCGTGTTTAATTTCAGATATAGGGTTTATTTTTTCTAAATCAAAAATTTTTTTAATTTCTAGGGGATTTAAATCATAATTAATAATTTTAGAATACTCAAATTTATAAAAAGTTTCACTTGAATTATTAGTAATTCTATATATATTAAATTTGAAATCTGATATTTCTATATTTTTGTGTTTTGAAGAAGTATTATTCATGCTTACATTTATGTTAAGTGAATCAGGGAAATAATAATTATCTAATGTATTTAATGAAATAGAAACACTAGATATCATTGTTGAGTATGAAAACTTATATCTTGGGAAATAGTATTTTGATAATAGTATCATAACAATTGTCAATGAAGAAATCATTATTATTATAAAATTATTTACTTTTTGTCTTCTTTTTAAAATACTCTTTAAAGAATCATTTTTGTTTTTCTTTTTATCATAATTTTCCCATTCTTCAGGACTTTTACTATGATACTTCATATTTTCACCCCATTAATAATGATTTATAATCAGAATCAGAAATTTTCCCCTTTATATATAATTGTTTGATTTCTTCAAGCGGATTATAATAATATTCATCGCTAATAATATCATTGTTTTTTATTTGTTTTTTACTATGTTCATTTATTTCTAAAATTTCAAAAATAGGAGTTATATTAATATATCCAGTATAACGACATTTTTCACAACCTTTATTATTTTTGTCTTTATAACAATCACATAATATTTTTACAAATCTTTGATTAAATATAACCTTTACAGTATTTAAAATATCATATTCCATTATTCCCATTTTTTTAAGTCTTTCAATAACTCCAAAAACATTATTAGCATGTATTGTGGAAAGAACTAAATGTCCTGTCATAGCAGATTCAATAGTAATATCAGCAATTTCTTTTGTTCTAATTTCTCCAGTCATAATAATATCGGGATCATGTCTTAATATGTTTTTTATTATAGAAGTTTTTTTTGAATCATTATTAATTTCAATTTGTTCTATTTTAGGAATTTTATATTCAATAGGATTTTCTATAGTAATAATTTTTTTAGGTTCTTTTTTTAAAATGTTAATTAATAAATATGCCAAAGCAGTAGTTTTCCCACTACCAGTTGGCCCTGAAAATAGTATTAGTCCATGGTTCATATTTAATATTTTTTCAACATAATTCAAAAAAATATTTGAATAATTTAAATTTTTTAAATCTGAAATAGTTTTTAATTTTCTAATTACGCAATTTATCCCTTCAAAATCTCTAATCATAGAAACTCTAAATCTATTATCATAAAAAGTAAAGGACCCATCTGCCGGATCCCTATCATTGATAATGTCAATTCCAGATAATATTTGAATCTTAGTAATAATTTTATTATAATCTTCTAATGGTAATTTTTCATATTCTATAAGCATTGTATTATATCTATAAGAAATAATTCCAAAATTATTTTGTATAGAAAAATGTAAGTCAGTAACCTTATCTTCTAATAATAACTTTAGGTATTTCTCAAAAAGGTTAATTTTATATGTACTTGATATTGAATTATCTTTAACAATACAATTAGTAAATAATTGTTTAGTTGCTAATTCGGAAATTCTATTCTTCATAATCATTTTGTTGAGCCTCTAAATATTTTTCTAATTTAATTTTTTCTTCATTGAGTATATTATTACCAAATAATCTATATACAGCAGGGATTTCATAAATATTTTCACCATCATACTCATTTAATATTTTATTATATCCTGCAGCAACTATAGTTACTTTTAATTCATCGGGTTGCATATCATCAACTTCGGTAATACCATATTTTAAATTTACTTCGTCGGTAGAATATGAATGTAGGATTGATGTAACTACTTTTAAATCTTTTAAAGTTGGATTTTTACCTGAAACATTTACTAAAGCAGCTGTTGCATTTTGAACAGAATTTTCTAAAAATTTTGAATTTAAGGCGTTTTTAGCAGCTTCTTCAGCTTTATTAGATCCTTTTCCCCAACCTATACCTAGCATTGCAGATCCTCTTCTTTTAAGTACTGATTCAACATCAGCGAAATCGGTATTTACAAGTCCTTTTTTTGTAATCAAGTCTGAAATTCCAGTTATACCTTGATATAAAATATCATCAGCTTTTGCAAAAGCTTGTCTAATAGGTATATCGTCATTTTCTTCTAATAATTTATCATTAGATATTTTAATTAAAGTATCGACATATGGTTTTAGTTTGTTTAAACCGCCATTAGCAATTTTTTGTTTTGTTGAACCTTCAAAGTGAAAGGGTATTGTTACAACAGCAACTGTTAATATCCCTAATTCTCTGGCAATTCTTGCAATAACAGGAGCTGCACCAGTTCCTGTTCCTCCGCCTAAACCTGCAGTGATAAATAAAAGATCTGTACCTTGAATCATTTCTCTTATTTCATCAATGCTTTCTTCAGCAGCTTTTTCACCTTTTTCAGGATTTCCACCAGCACCTAATCCTCTTGTTAATTCTTTACCTAACTGTAGTTTGAATTTTGCACTACTAGATTCTAAAACTTGAACATCAGTATTAGCAGCTATTAAATCAACATCTGAAACTCCAAGTCGTACCATTCTTTCAATTGCGTTATTTCCGGCACCACCAACTCCTATTACTTTAATAACATATTTAGGTCTTTTATGAAACATTTCTTTTGATTCATTATCTATTGGCAAATTAAATGGCATCCTCATTACCTCCTAAAAGGATTCTCCCTAGCTTTGAAAAGAAGCCACCTTTTTTTTCATGTTTTTCTTCAATATAATTTTCTTCATTAGATATTTTAGAATCTTCAATATAAATTTTAGGAATATTTATACCACTAAAGTATAAATTTAAAGTTCCAATTATAGGTGCAAACATAGGATCTTTATATAATTCGTCGGCATTATCGATAATAAAATTATTACTATTATTCGCAGCAATTCCTAATCTTGTTTGAGAACCCATAAAATCAGAAATAGTTTTTTCAATATTTTTAATTCTTGCACCACCACCAGTATGAACAACACCAGCTTGCAATCCTCCGGATATTTCCAAGGTGTTTTCATATTCTAACTTTGCAAGATCACTATTTAATTTATTAATGATTTCTCGTGTTCTAGCAAAAACTATTTTATTAAGTAGATTTTGAGTTGTGTACTCATAATGATCTCCAATTAAACTTAAATAATCCACTTTTTTTACAGCTTTAGTATCTTGTAAACACACAGCTTGTTCTTCTAATAATCTTAAAGCTTCCTTTTCTGAAGTTTTTAAAACATTAATAATGTCTTTTAAAACATATTCCATTCCAACTTCAAAATCTAAATAAAATTTTGGTATTCCATCTTTGAAAATAAGCATTCTAGCTTTAGAGTGTCCTAAGTCAATTATTCCAACACCCAAATTTCTGTCAGAAGTATTTGTAACTCCATATGAAGCAGCTAATGTAGAATCATATATAGGAATTTCTCCTTCTATTAAATTTTTTATAGTATTCCTTATTGGAGCAAAAGAGTTTTCTGGAACCCAAACTACATTAATAATGGCATTTAGATTAAAATTTGCTACAAAAGCAACAGGATTTTTTACTTTTTTATCGTCTACTTCAAAATTAACAAATTTAATATCTAATACTTCTCTATTTTGCTCAGAATATTTTTGTTGAATATTAGATTTAATTTTTTCTAAATCTCCTTCAGTTATTTCTTTAGGTTCAGAAAATTCTAAAGTATAGCTTTCTCTTGAAATTTTTAATTCATTTGTTGCATATGATAAAATAATTTCTATTTCTTTTGACTTATTATTTATATCGGTTTCTAGTGAGTAAATAACATTTTCTATTTTTCTTCTTAAGGATTTCACATCTTGAATTTGTCCCTTTATTATACCTTCTGCTCTTTCAACAGTTTTTGAAATTAAAGTATAATTACCTCTATTTCCCTCTAATGCAATACCTTTTATAAAATAATTTCCAACATCGATTGCATAAATAACCTTTTTGGCCATTTTATCCCTCCTAATAAGCACTTATCAAATTACCTCCAGAGAGAAGAATATATTTCCCCGGTTCGTTTGTTTTTAATTCATTTATTATATTTTCAAAAAAATCTACAACATTATTCCAAGAATTGAAAAAAACAATATAATTTGGATTAATATATAAAGTTTTATTTTTAAAATCTATTTTAGAAATATAATTAAGTTCATTTAATGATAATTTTGCAATTTCATTTTTATATTTATAATAATCATTTATATTAACAATTGGATAACCAATAATAGGTATATCAGATATTTTAAAAATAATGGTATTTTTATTTAAAAGTATATATCTTTCATTAAATTTTACCACACAGATAGGTTGTTCTGTTAATAAAATATTTTTTTTATAATCTCCATTTGTAATAAAAATAGTAAAAACAGAATATAATAGAGTAAATATATATAAAATTGTAATTAAAAATAACAATTTTTGAGTAGAACTCATTTATATATCTAACTCCTTAATCTTCAATGCATGTTCTTCAATGAACTCTCTTCTTGCAGAGGGATCGCTCCCCATTAATATTTCTAAAATTTCCTCAGTCTCAACTAAATCTTCAATATTGATTTTTAATAATTTTCTTTTTTCTGGATTCATAGTAGTTTCCCATAATTGATCAGCATTCATTTCACCCAAACCTTTATATCTTTGTAACGTATATTTAGGATACTCTTTTTTCATAGCCTCCAATTCTTCATCTGTGTATAAATATTTTTCAAATTTTCCAGATTTAAATTTATATAATGGTGGTTGTGCTGCATAAATTCTTCCCGCTTTTATTAATTCTGGCATAAATCTAAAGAAAAGAGCTAATAATAGTGTTCTAATATGGGCCCCGTCAACATCAGCATCAGTCATTATAATTATTTTACCATATCGTAGTTTATCTATATTAAAATTATCACCAATCCCAGTTCCAATAGCTGATATTATATTAGATACTTGTTCGTTTTTTAAAAGTCTTTCAATATCATGTTTTTCAACATTTATAATTTTACCTCTAAGTGGCAAAATTGCTTGAAAATTTCTATCTCTTGCTGATTTAGCATTTCCTCCTGCGGAATTTCCTTCTACTATAAATAATTCTGTTTCATCTAAATTTGTTGATGTACAATCAGCCAATTTTCCAGGAAGAGGGGAATTTTCAAATATTGATTTTCTTTTTACTTTATCTCTTGCCTTTCTGGCATTTATTCTTGCTCTTGCAGCTTCTTTTATTCTTTCAAAAATCATTTTAGTATCTTTTGGATGAGAATCAAGATATTTTATTAAATATTCTGATAAAACATCATTTACTGCAGTTCTTACTTCTTTACTACCTAATTTAGCTTTTGTTTGTCCTTCGAATACTGGATCAGGAAGTTTAACACTAAGTATAGCAATTAATCCTTCTCTTACATCTTCCCCGGTGAAATTCTCTTCTTTTTCTTTTAAAAATCCATGAGATTTAGCATAATCGTTAATTATTCTAGTTAAAGTAGATTTAAAAGCAGATTCATGCTCGCCGCCTTCTATAGTTCTTATATTGTTAACATAGCTATATATATGCGGGAAATCATTTCTCGTATACATCATTGAAAATTCAACAATAATATCTGAATAACCTTTTCGAGGATTTTTTACAGCCCCTTTACCAAAAATAGGTATATCATGAATAGGATTTTTTTTATTTCTTTTTACTAAAAAGTCTAAAAATTCTGAAATTCCATTTTCATATTTAAAGTTATTTTTTTTATTTCTTTTTCCATCTATGAATTCAATTTCTAAGCCTGGGTTTAAAAATGCTAATTCTCTTAATCTATTTTCAATGATTTGCCCTTCAACTTCTATGTCGCCATTTTCAAAAATTTCTGAATCTGGTTTAAATTTAATATAAGTACCTGTTTTATTAGTCTCACCTAATATTTCTACATCAGTAAGTCTATTTCCTCTAGAATATTTTTGATAATAAATTTTACCATTTCTATAAACCCATACTTCTAAATATTCTGATAATGCGTTAACAACAGAAGCGCCTACTCCATGCAATCCACCACTTATTTTATACGTGGCACTATCAAATTTACCCCCCGCATGAAGAGTTGTAAATACTACTTCTAATGTATCTTTTTTTTCGGTAGGATGTGGACCAACTGGAATACCTCTACCGTTATCCATTACCTCTATAGAATCATCTTCATTAATTTTTACAATTATTTTTGAACAAAAACCATTCATATATTCATCTACACTATTATCAACTATTTCATATACTAGATGATTTAATCCAGCTTTTCCTATAGAACCTATATACATACCAGGTCTTTTTCTTACAGGTTCTAATCCCTTTAAAACTTTAATATTTTCTTGTGAATATTGATTCATTTGTTTGCACCTCCGGTAAATTTTATGTATTTTATCTTGTCATTAATCAAGTTTTTATTAATGTCTTTTAACAAACTACCTTTTTTAAATAAAATTTCTTGTTTAATATAATTATTTTCAACATACAAAAAAAGTGTGGAGGTTTTTATATCAATATTAACCACCTCCACTGAGGTTAATCCGTATTTTTCTAAAATATTATTAACAATATTCTTTAAATCATTTAATAATAAAACTTTTTTTAGTATATTATTCTTTTTACTTATTTCTTTAAAAATGTCATTGATATCTCTCATTTTACTCCCAATATTCATTATTATCTATAATAAAATCTTTCCAGTAATTCATCAACATTTCAGTAGTTATTCCAGGGGCGTTAAAAGTAAAGTTAGGAACTATTCTTCTAACAGGTATAATACCAACACTAGTATGGGTTAAAAAAACTTCATCTGCAGAAAGTAATTCCCAAACTTCTATATTTCTCTCTTCAAAATCCATATTAAAACTTTCTATTAAATCTATAATAACTTTTCGCGTTATTCCTGGCAGTATTCCAGCAGAAAGCGGAGGAGTGGTTATTACTCCTGCAGTTACAATAAAAATATTTGATTTAGTACCTTCGGTTACATATCCAAATTCATTTAATACAACAGCATCATAGTATGCGTTATATTTTTGTCTTAAATATAAGCTATAACCATTTAAACTTGTTTTTACATAATATGGAATAACAGGATTTTTTGGTTTTCTTTCTCTAGAAATTGTAAGAACGACACCGCTTTCTTTTAATTCCTCATATTCATAAATCGGTTCTAAAAAAGCATAGAATGATTTAAATTTAGAAGTATATTTATTTATTAAAATTTTTATTCTGACATCATTTTGATAATTTAATTTATTTATTCCAAATTCAATATTGTCTTTTAATTTATCATATTCTGGAACTTCAAGTCCTAAAAACATCGCGGATTTTTTTAATCTTTCATAATGCAATCTTAGTCCAAAAACATTTTTATTATATGTTCGTATTGTTTCGTATGTTGAATAACCATTAAATAATTCAAAATCTTCATTTAAATATTCGCTTTTTTCAATCCATTCTCTAGAATTATAAAACATTGGATATCACTCCATCCTTATTTATATTATTTATAATAACATCATAGAAATTATCTTTTTCTAAATTTTGAGAAATTTCGTGATAAATATAAAATTCATCATATCCATAACTTTTATTATTATCATTTTTTTCAACCAAAACCTCAACCTTTTTATTTAATAATTTATTTAAATAATGATTTGTTGATTTTTCAATATATTTTTGAAATTCTGACATTCTTTCTTTTTTTATATTACCTGGTATTTGTTCCTTCATTCTAGAGGCTTTTGTATTTGGTCTATTTGAATATCTAAAAGCATGTATTCTAGAAAATGGATATGTATTTACAAAATTTATTAATTTATTAAAATCTTTATCGGATTCTCCGGGAAATCCTATTATAATATCAGCAGAAATAGAAAATATCGAATTTATATAAAAAATCATATTAAATAAATCATATAGATATTTTTCACTATATTTTCTTCCCATATTAATTAATATATTATTAGAAACATGTTGAAGAGATAAGTGAATATGTTTTTCAAAAACACTACTATTATTAATTAAATTTATAATATCTTTATCAATAAAATCAGGATATAAGGAACTAATTCTAAATCTAATATCTTTATATTTATATTTATTGTCCAAATCAAAAATAAGTTTTTTTAAATCGTAATCAGTTCCATAACCAAAATAAGTAAGGTTAATTCCTGTTAAGACAATTTCTTTAATACCAGAATTTATTATGTTATCCACTTTACTGAAAATACTCTCTTTTGAGGAACTTCTAATTTTATTTCCTCTTGCAAAAATTATCCTGCAATATGTACAAAATTCAAGACACCCTTCTTCAATGGGTAAGAAAAACCTAGAGTATGAATTATATGGTTTATTCGGAATAAAAACTTTGTCTTTATTATTTTTCCAATAATCTTTGTCTACATAGATACCATTTTTATCTATATATTCTTCTATATATTTTTTTTCAAAATTACCTAATATTAAATCAGCACCAGCATCTTTTAAACCTTCGATATTTGTATGAGCAGTACAACCAACAACAATAACTTTTTTATTAATATCTTTTCTTTTAATTTTTCTAATATATTGTTTTATTTTTCGTTCTGCTTCTGATGTTACTGTACAAGAATTTATTAAAATATAATCGCTATTTTCATCATTTTTATCAAAACTAACTTCAAAATCCAATTTTTCTAATTTTTCGCCTATAAAAGCACTTTCAGATTGGTTTAATTTGCATCCATATGTAATAATGTCTATCTTTTTCACGGTTTTTCCAATATCCCCTTTGCTGTTAGACTTAATAGTTTAATTCTTCTTACAATACCCACTAATCTATCATTATGATCGACAACAGGAACAATTTTTAAACTTTTTTTTATTATAACATCAGCTACATATAATGCTGTATCATCATAATATACTTTTATAGGATTTTTATCCATTATTTTTGATACTGGTTCATGTAAAATATTTTTTAATCCCTTTATAAATTGTTGTGAATCTGGAATAAAGGATGTAGACTGCATTAATGATAAGTATCCTGGTATAGAAGCTTTAATAACCATTGATTCACTTAATAATCCAACTAAATGAAAATTTTTATCGACTATGGGTAATGCAGAGTAACCATGCCTTTCACATAATGTAATAAATCTTTCAACAGTTACATCTTCTACTATAGAAGTTACATCCTTTAACATAATATCTTCAACTTTCATTATTTCACCTTCTTTATACTAAAATAATCAAAATATTTGTTTATTTCATTAATATTTTCAATATATTTTTCAACATGATGAACTTTTGCTAATGCGGTAGTCATACCAAATTTAGCTGCTTCAAAAGCATTAAAATCATTTTTTAAAATATAATAGATTATACCTGTCATAAAGGCATCACCTGTTCCAAATAAATGTGCTCTATCTACCTTTTCTTCTACAGTAAAAATCCATACACCGTTATTAGTTGCTATCACATCACCTTCAACATGATAACTTAAAATAGAAAGTTTTGCTCCATGTTTAATTATGTCCTCAGCTGCATAAATGTAATCATCAAGTGTTTTTAAATCAGTATCAAAATATTTTTTTTCTCTTCTCAAATCAACTCTAACTACGTCAGGACAAGATTTTTCAATAGCTTCATTGAAATGCTTTCCGTTTGCTTCTAAATATGTAATTAAACCTTTATTTTTGGCTAATTTAAATAAATTTGCATAAATATCATCGGGAACTCCAGGAGGTACACTTCCTGAAATCAAAACATTATTAACTATAGATAATGAATTTTCATATCTTTGAATAAAATGTTCTAAATCAACAGCATCTATTTTAGGGCCAATTGTGTTTATTTGTGTAATTGTATGATTTTCTAAATCCAAGATAGCAGTATTTTCACGAGTTTCTTCTTCTACAAAAATAAAATTAGATGTAATATTTTTATCTTCGAGCAATTTTTCCAAAAATACTCTTCCAATAAAACCACCTAAAAAGCCCAATGCCATATTTTCAACACCTAATTTACTCAACATTCTAGAGACATTTATACCTTTTCCTCCAGGTTCTACTAAAGCTTGAGAAGAATTAGATATTCTAAACATTTCTCCGATTTTAAAATTATTTATTACTATTTCTCTATCAAGAGACGGATTTAATGTTACAGTCATTACATCCATATTATAGCCCCCTAGAATTTATTTTATTTATATCATAATTATACCACAATTCTATGTTTAATTATATCTTTTTTTTATAAAATTCATAATTTCATTAAGGTATTTTATTTTCAATAAATATGATGTAATAATATATGAAATAATACCTATTAAAATTAAAAAAATAGTATATAAGTTTGACATATAAAAAGATTTTAAAAAATATATAGTTATAATCATTACAATTGTTGAAAAAATCATTTTTATAATAATAATAATATCATTTTTATTGAAATGAGTATAAAAATCCCAACCTAAAATTATTACTCCCAATATACCTGATATACTTGTAGCTAAAGCTATTCCTGCAACTCCTATTAGTTTTGCTAGAACTATATCTAATACAATATTAATAGCTACCATTACAAAAGAAATTATTGTAGGTGTTTTTGTATTTAATTTCGAATAATAATTTCTAACTAATATTCCATGTATTGAATAAAATATTATTCCAATTGAATACATTACGAGAGTAAATGCAGTTATTTTAGTATCTTCCCATGTAAAATTTCCGCGTTGATAAATCAATTTAATAATCTCTTTGCTCAATATAATCATTCCTGAAGATGCAGGAATAGTTAGAAATAATGAAACTAATATACCTTCTTTAAACTCACTTATAAAATCATCCTTCCGGTCATTTAATGAAAGTTTTGATAGTCTAGGCAAAATAACATTAGCTATACTTACTGCAAAAATAGCTAAAGGTAATTGATATAATCTTAAAGCATATTGTATAGTTGCTATACCGCCTTCACCTGTCCAAGATGCAACATTAGTATCAACTATACTATTAATATGAGATATAGCAACGCCAAAAAATGCGGGAATAAACATTCCAATAATTTCAGAGATATATTCTTTTTTTAAAATAAAATGATAATGAAATATATTTTTTCTTTTTAAATATATATATACAAATAATAGTTGAAAAAAACCACCAAGTAAAAAGCCTATTGTAGGACCATAAATTCTAATTTGAAAGTAGCTGGAAAAAATTATGCCTAAAATGGTAAAAACATTTGTTAAAGAAGGAGAAACTGCGGAAATAAAAAATTTTTCTTTATTATATAATATTCCTGATAATATGGACCATATAGATATAAAAGTAATAAAAGGAAATGATATTTTCATTAAATTTGAAGATAAAGATAAATATTCTTCGCTAAGACCACTTCCTAAAATTTTTGAGAATATTGGTGAAAATAAAAATACTAAAAAATATAGTCCTAATGTTATTATAATAAGTAGATTAATAGCAGTGCTAGCAAAAATATTCGCTTCTTTATTATTTTTTCTAGTATATAAAGGAATAAAAACTGTTGAAAAAGCTCCTTCAGCAAAAATCCTTCTTAAAAAGAATGGTAATAATATAGCAATAATGTATGCATCATATTCACCGCTTCTACCAAAATAATATGCAAATAATATATCTCTAAATAAGCCGAGAAATCTGCTAATCATTGTGGCTGAAGCAAATATAGCTGTAAATTTCATTATATCAGACATTATATTCCTCCTATTAAAAATAAAGCCCCAAAGGGCTTTATTAAATAGTTTCAACCATTATACATTTGTGAAACAAATATTCTGCATCAGGCAATGATTCTAAATACTCTTTTATTTCTTCAGATTCAGCACCAGGTTGATACCAAAATTTTCTAAAACCATTTTCATATGCTTCTTTTGTAATTTTCAATCCTATTGATGGCGGAACAACAAAATTTAATACATCAACCTCTGGTAAATCAGTAACGCTTTTATATGTTTTTATACCATCAATTTCTTCATAATTCGGTGTTACAGGATATACATCATAACCTTTAGACACTAAATCTTTTAATATTTTATAACCAAATTTAGATTTATTAGTTGTAGCGCCCACTAAACCAATTCTTTTAATTTTTTTAACATCAATCATATTTACACTCCTTTCATATTAAATTATATTTAATATTAAATATAACAATGGTACTGTTATAATTGATAATAATGTGCTAACAAATACCAATAAATTACCCAAAGCTGGATTAATATTTAATTCTTCTGTAATAAATGAAACGTTCATTCCTACAGGCATTCCAACTTCTATAACAAATATTCCTGCTAAAATAGGATCAAGTTTTAAGAACTTTACAATAAAAACAGCTATAAGGGGAAATATAACTAACTTAAAAATAGTTGTCAATATTGTATCATATAAATCAAATATTTTTATTTTTATTCTAGATAAAGATATCCCGATATTAATTAAAATTATAACTATACTAGCATCTTTAATCATTCGTATTGGATCATATAATAATTTAGGCAAATCATTCCATTTTAATCCTAATACTCCTAATATCCATCCAATTAAAAATCCCCACAACATTGGTAATTTTAACATATTAATTAATCCTTTTTTTACATTTCCCGTTAAAATTACAATTCCTATAGAAAAAGATAATAATGTCATTACTATAACATATATTACAGCTTTCGCAATATATTCATCACCAAATAAAGCGCTTACAATAGGATAACCTAAATAACCACCATTTGAAAACATTAAAGCAAATGAAATGACGCCTTTTTCAGCTTTGATTAAATTAAGTTTTTTTAAAAAATAAGGTATTAATATAGCTAATATAAATATAACACTGTATCCCCAAAAATAGGAATTGAATTCTATAAAAGATGGTGGATTCGAATTAATAGCTGTAAAAGCAAGAACGTTACCAGCGATCCATATTGTGACTTTATTTAAAATTTTATTATCTAAATCAGAAAAAAATTTTCCAAATATATATCCTAATGAAATTATAATAAACAATGGTAGAATTTTAAATAATGTTATAAAAAATAACATAAATCACCTCTTTATAGCATACACCTCGGTTCCAATTCCTGTAAGAAAATCTAATATTTCTACATTTTGATTAAATAACCTTATACATCCATGAGATATTCTTTTTCCAATTTCCCAAGGTTTCGTAGTTCCGTGAATTCCATATTGTTCTTCAGATAATTGAAGCCATCTACTTCCAACTCCGTTTATTATCGACCCAGGTTTTATATATTCACCATACCAATACAAAGCAGGTTCTTTTTCTTTATACATAATTCTATAATAACCAGGTGGAGTAGCATCGCTTCTTCCTACAGCTGCTGGATAAGATAATACTTTTTTTCCTAAATAATATAAATTTAAAATAGATTTATCTAAATCAACAGTAATTATTAAAGGACTTTCTCCAAATTTTAATTTTCCAATTTTTAGTAATTGTCCAGGGTAAATTGTTTTAGGATCTTCAATATTATTATACAATATAATTTCGCCTGGTTTTACATTATATTTTCTAGCGATTTTATAAATTGAATCACCTTTTTTAACCAAATAATTATCAATAAATTGAACTTTATATGATGCTCCTTTTAAATTAGATGATCCAAAAAACCAGTCTTTTTTATAAAATTTAATCCTTTTTTCCCTCTCGATGTTATATTTATTATAATAAAAAACAATAATTTCATGAAAACCATCATCAATATTTTCAGGTAAATAAAAAATATTTGATTCATTTTTATATAACTTTATTTTTCCGTCAATACATACTGAATTAATTTTAAATTGGCCATTGGAATTATTTACTAAAACACCTTTCCATCCATCTAAAGTTTCAATAGTTGAAACTTCTAATTTTATTTCATCATAAAATTCCTTTATATCTATAAATTTCTCAAATTCAACAGTTTTTAATCCGTTAAATGTATCATATTCTAATTTTAAATCTAAAATATCCATTTTACTAAAATCATTAATATTTATTTTTATATCTAAATAAGTTGGGCTAAAGGAAAAAAATGGCCTAATTCTAAATCCATTATTTATCAAAAAAACTTTAGGATTAATTATTCTTTCATTTGTTATATATCTTAAATGAATAATGCTATTATCGAATTTAATAAAAGATATGTTATTTTTTGCTATTAATATATTCTGAAATATAATTAATAATATTAATAGAAATAAATTTTTTAGTATTTTTTTCAACATGGGTAACATCTCCCAATTTATTTATAATATAAACTTCATTTAAATTAGAGTCAAAACCTATATCTTTTTTTGAAACATCATTGGCAACTATAATATCACAATTTTTCTCTACTAATTTTTTCTTTGCGTAATCAATTAAATTATTTGTTTCAGCAGCGAATCCAACTAATATTTGATTTTCATTCTTAATTTTACCTATTTCTTTTAATATATCAGGGTTTTTTTCTAATTCTAATATCAAATTTTCTTTGTCTTTTTTTATTTTAATATCAGAGTAATTTTTTACCCTATAATCAGATATTGCGGCAGACATAACAATAATATCAGAATTATTAAATCTTTTTATTACTTCATCATTCATTTCTAAAGCTGTTTTTACTTTAATAAATTCATTTAAAATGTACGGAGGTTTAATGTTAGTAGGACCAGAAATAAGAGTTACATTTGCCCCCCTATTTGAAAATTCTCTTGCTAATTCATATCCCATTTTCCCACTAGACTTATTGGTAATATTCCTAACAGGATCTATAGGCTCCTGGGTAGGGCCAGCTGTAATCAATATATTTTTTCCTTTAAAATCTTTTTTAGATAAAGAGTATTCTAAGAATTCAATTATCATTTCATTATCTGGATATCTTCCTTTACCTATTTCACCACAAGCTAAATGACCGGTTTCTGGTTCTACTATAATCCATCCATCTTTTTTTAATATATCTAAATTTCTTTGTAATGCGGGAGATTCATACATTCGGGTATTCATTGTTGGCACTATAATTTTTGCGTCTTTTCTAAAAGCTAAAGCAGTTAATGATAATAAATCATCAGAAATACCATTAGCAATCTTAGCAATAATGTTAGCTGTTGCTGGGGCAATAATTAATGCATCTGATTCCATAGATAATTGTGTATGTGGGATCCACCCATCTGTAACTTCAAAATAATCTGTATATACAGTACAATTGCCAACTGCGGAAAAAACTGTGGGAGAAATCATTTTCTTTGAATCCTCTGTTAATATAATACTTAAATTTACACCTAATTTTCTTAATTTAGATACCAAATCCACAGCTTTATAAATTGCAATCCCACTACTAACACCTAATGTAATATTTTTACCTTTTAATTTCATTTATAAACACCTCTGTTTTTTTTAAACGTGATACAACTCTTTCTTTTCCCAAAACTACAATAGATTCAAATAATCCAGGGGTAACTAATTTTCCTAAAACTGCCCCTCGAATAGCTTGAAATGTATTTTTTTTAGATGTGATTTTTAATTCTGAAATTTCTCTTAAGGTTTTTTCAACATTATCAATATTATAAATTTCTAATTCTTCAAATTTTTTTACTGCTATTGACAATAAATCTTTTGCCCAATCTTTTTTTAAGTATTTTTCAATAAAAATTTCTTCATAATCATAGTCTTCAATAAAAAAATTATATGAAAAATCTTTTAATTGTTTTAAAGTATTTATTTTCTCTCTACATATAGATAATACGTCTAATGAATACTGTTCATTACTTTCTAATATATTTTTAAGTTTATTATCATTTATCCAATTTTTAAATTCAACATATAAATCATTTATATCTATATTTCTCATATGTTTTCCACATATCCATTCTAGTTTTTCATAATCAAAAATTACAGCTTTTTTAGATAATTTGTTTGGATCAAAATCTTTTATCTTATCTTTAAAATTAAAAATTTCATCTTCAATTGTCCAACCTAATAAGGCTAAATAATTCATCAATGCATAACTGAAAAATCCTTCGTTTTTAAAATAATCTACAGAAGTTCCCCCATGTCTTTTACTTAAAGGTTTTCTATCGCTTCCCAGTATTAATGGAATATGCATGAATTCGGGAGTTTTCCATCCAAAAGCATTATATAACATTATTTGTTTCTGGGTATTTGAAATATGATCTTCCCCTCTTATAACATGAGTTATATTCATTAAATAATCATCAATTACAACAGTAAAATTATATACAGGTATACCATTAGATCTTAATATAATAAAATCATCTAATAAATCATTTCTAAAAGATATTTCTCCTTTAATTAAATCTTTAAAAGAAGTAACCCCTTCTTTATTAACCTTAAATTTTACAACTATGCTTCCTTGAGCATTTTTGGGGAATTTATTAGATTTATAAATTTCATTATTTTCATTATCATAAACAGCATAATATGCCATATTATTTTCAATTAAGTAATTAATGTATTTTAAATAAATTTCTAATCTTTCACTTTGTCTATATGGTCCAAAATCACCACCAATATCAGGCCCTTCATCCCAATCTAAATTACACCATTTTAAGGAATTTATTATTTCATTTTCAGATTCAATTGAAGATCTTTCTATATCAGTATCTTCTATTCTAAGAATAAATTTTCCATTATTTTTTTTTGCAAATAACCAATTAAATAATGCAGTTCTAACTCCTCCAACATGCATGCTTCCTGTTGGACTTGGTGCAAATCTTACTCTAACCATTTTAATCCTCCATTATTTTTTTAAGTTGTTTTCTATTTTTTTTAATATTGTTTCTAGATCATCTATATTTTCTATTATATATAATTCAACTAATCTTCTATTATCTAAATATTTTCCATCAATTAAAATATTTTGTATTCTATCTGTCCAACCACCAGTTCCTTTGATTAATATCACTGGCTTTTCATTAGCGTATGCTCCTAAGATTTCAATTCCTGTACCTATTTCTCCACCAACACTTATTACAACATCAACACTTTTTACTAAAACATAAGATCGCATAGAAAAATCTAAACCAGTTTTTATGGAAATATCTAAATATTTATTCCCCTCTATTTCCCAAGGTAATATTCCAACAGTTTTTCCGCCTAATTTTTTTGTTTCTTTGGAAATTAATTCCATTACACCGTTTCTTCCGCCACTAAATAATACCCAATTATTTTTTGTGATAATAGTTGCAATTTGAGTAATTATATTTTTTAAATCGTTTATTGGTTTTTCATCTGGATTACCAGAATATCCTATAACGCCAATATTCATATTTCACCATCCTAAATAATTCTCGATAACATTGATATCTTTTAATACTGCTTCAGGTTCTCCGTATGCTATTACATTACCTTTGTGTAATACATATAATATATCAACAACTTCTGCAATTTCATCGACATTATGATCAGTAACAATAACACCAAGATTTTTTGCTGATAATGATTTTATTATTTTTTGAATATCTTTAACAGTTATAGGATCTATACCGACAAAAGGTTCATCTAATAAAATGAATTTAGGATTAGTTAACAACGTTCTTGCAAATTCTAAACGTCTTTTTTCACCACCTGATAATGAATCTGCAATTTGGTCTTTTAAATCATAAATCCCAAATTCTTCTAAAATGTCTTTTATTACTTTTTCTTTGTTTTCTATTTTTAACATAGTGGCAATTAAATCCATATTATCCCAAACGGTTAAATTCCTAAATACAGAAACTTCTTGTGGAAGATATCCTATACCGTGTTTAGCTCTAATATGAATAGGTAAATGAGTTATGTTTATATCATCTAAAAAAATATCTCCACTTTTAGGAACAACTATGCCTAAAATTGATTTAAATAATGTAGATTTACCAGCACCATTGGGACCTAAAATCCCAACGATTTTACCGGTGCTGGCTTCAAAATCTACGCTATTTAAAACAATTTTTTTTCCATATTTTTTTGTTATTTTTTTACAATGGATATAGCTCATTTTTTTAATAATTCTATAATTTGTGGTGTGATGTCAACTAAATCATCAGCGTATATAACTGATGGTTCATACAATACCAAATTATATCCATTTTCTTTAGAATATTCAATTACTTTATTTTTGATTTCTTCAAGTAATTGATTTGTTTTTTGAGTGTATTCATCTTGAATAGCTTTTTGATATTCGCTAATTCTTGTTTGTAATTCTTGTTGTTTTTGTGTTAGTTCTTCCTGTGAAGCACCAGAGCTTTTTAAATTTTGATAATCTTCTTGCATTTTATTTATTTTATTTTGATAATATGCAAGATCATTCTTGTACTTTTCTTGTAAATCAACCCATTTATAATAGGTTTGAGTTACTTTTTCCATTTGTACAAATGCAATTTTTAGATCTTTACCCGTTTGTTTGGATTCTTCTGATATACCCACCTTGGGAATAAACAAAAACGCTAATAAAACAACTGCTACAATAAAAAGTTTTGAAAAATTTTTCATTAAAAAACACCTCCTAAAAATTTCTTCTTATTATTATACCATTTTTTATAATCTTTTTAATATACAATATGTTTTGCTTTTCTTAATTTATAATACATATTTTTGAATAATAAATTGACATTGTTTTAACAAAATAATGATAGTATTATTATACCCCTATCCTCCTTAAAATAAATTTATTCGGAGCTTTTTAGCTCCTTTTTTTATATTAAATATAAAAGCCCCGAAGGGCTTATTATAATAATTTACCTTTATATAATGGGAATTTTTCGCAAAGATCTTTTATTTTATTTTTCATATTTATTTTAAATTCTTCATCTAAGTTTCCTTCTTCATCTTTTATGTTTGTTATTATCTCATTAATCAATTGTGCTATAATAACCATTTCTTCTTCTTTCATACCTCTTGTTGTAACTGCCGGAGTACCAATTCTTATACCGCTAGTTACAAATGGGGATCTTGTTTCTTTAGGAATAGTGTTTTTGTTTACAGTAATGCCTGCTTCTTCTAAAGCTTTTTCAGCAGCTTTACCTGTAACGCCTTTTTCGTTTAAATCTACTAGGAATAAATGTGAATCTGTTCCTCCAGAAACGATTCTAAAACCTAATTTTTCCATTTCAGCTGCTAATTTTTTTGCATTTTTTATTACTTGTTTTTGATATTCTTTAAATTCTGGAGATAAAGCTTCTTTAAAGGCTACAGCCTTTGCTGCAATAACATGCATTAATGGTCCGCCTTGAATACCAGGGAAAATAGATTTATTTATTAATTTGTATAATTCTTTATCATTAGTTAATATCATTCCGCCTCTAGGACCTCTTAATGTTTTATGAGTTGTTGTAGTTACAACATGCGCATATTCTAATGGGTTAGGATATAATCCTGCTGCTACTAATCCAGCAAAGTGTGACATATCAACCACTAAATAAGCTCCAACTTTATCAGCTATCTCTCTAAATCTTTTAAAGTCTATTATTCTTGCATAAGCACTACCACCAGCTACTATAACCTTTGGTTTATGTTCTAAAGCTAATTTTTCTACTTCATCATAGTCTATAACTTCTGTTTCTTCGTTAACGCCATATTGCACAACATTAAAAATTGTTCCAGAAAAGTTTACTGAAGCTCCGTGAGTTAAGTGTCCACCATGACTTAATGACATTCCCATTAATGTATCTCCAGTTTTCATTAATGCTAAATAAACACCCATATTTGCTTGAGAACCTGAATGAGGTTGAACATTAGCATATTTAGCATTAAATAATTCTTTTGCTCTGTTTCTAGCTAAAGTTTCTGCTTCATCTACAAATTCACAACCCCCATAATATCTTTTTTTAGGATAACCTTCTGCGTATTTATTTGTTAATACACTTCCCATTGCTTCCATTACAGCTAACGATGCAAAATTTTCAGAAGCAATTAATTCCAATCCATACTCTTGTCTTTTTAATTCTTTCATAACGATTTCATGAATCTCAGGGTCAATTAACTTTAAATTATCCCACATTTCTAATCCTCCTTTTATTTTTTTATGTCGATTATATTATACTATATAATTTTTTTAATTACTAATCAATTTATTGAAAAAAATTTCGTGAAATTTTTTTCACACAGTATATAATTATTCATAATTGTATATAACTAGATATATACAGCTCTAATCAACTTTGTAAAAAAAAATTAAAAAGTGTAAAATAAAATTGATAAAAAATTATTACTTGGAGGTGTGAAAAATGTCTTTTGAAAAAAAATACTCGGTTACAGTACAAAGAATCAAATCGAATATCATTAGGGAATTGTTAAAAACAGCTACTCAAGAAGGTATTATATCTTTTGGCGGTGGTATACCAGATCCTGAAACTTTCCCAATAAAAAAAATAGCTGATATTTCTAATGAAGTGATAACAAATGAATACAAAATAGCTTTACAATATGGTTCTACAGAAGGAGATCCTGAATTACTAAAACAATATATTAAATTATTAGAGAAACATGAAGGAATTACAGGATTAACAGAACAAAACCTAATGATTACTACAGGTTCTCAGCAAGCTTTGTATATTATAGGAACTGTTTTTCTAGATGAAGATAGTTATTGTGCTGTAAGTAAACCTATTTATTTAGGTGCAGGTAGTGCATTTAATCAAAGAAATCCAAATTATATTAGTATTCCTTTAGAAAAAGATGGTATGAATATTGATGTATTAGAAGAAGAATTAAAAAAACTTGAAAAAGAAGGAAAAATAGATAAATTTAAATTTGTATATACTGTAAGTAATTTCCACAATCCTGCAGGTGTTTCCTTATCATTAGAGAAAAGGAAAAGATTAATAGAATTAGCCGAAAAATATGATTTTATAATTATTGAAGATGATCCATATGGTGCATTAAGGTTTGAAGGGGAAAAACAACCAAGTATTTTTAAATTGAACAATGGAGAAAGAGTTGTTATGTTAAATACATTTAGTAAGGTTCTTTCACCTGGATTAAGAATTGGAGTTATAGTTGGAAACAAAGAATTAATTAGAAAAATGGTTTTAGCTAAACAAGGAATGGATTTGTGTTCAGCTGCTTTAACTCAAAGAATAGCTGCTAGATTTATTGAAAAATATGATTTATTTGAAGAAATTAAGCCTACTATTGAAATATACAAACAAAAGAAAGACAAATTTATGGAAGCTTTAGATAAGTATTTAGGGGATATAGAAGGTATTGACTGGGTAAAACCTGAAGGCGGATTATTCTCTTGGATAACATTGCCCGAAGGTTTTGATACAATGGAAATGTTTGAAATAGCAAAAGAGAAAAAAATTATTTATATTCCAGGTGAAACATTTTATGTAGATAATCCAGATAGAAATACAATGAGAGTTTCTTTCTGTCTTCCTTCATTTGAAGAATTAGAAGAAGGAACAAGGAGATTAAGAGAAACTATAGAAGAATATGCTAAAAGAAAAGGAATTATGTTAAAAACAAAATAATCTCTAGCGAGGTGAAATTATGTATCGAATTTTAGTGATTAATCCAGGATCAACTTCCACAAAAATAGCTATTTTTGAAAATAATAAATTAGCGGTATCTGAAGAATTAACACATTCAATAGAAGAATTAGATAAATATAATAAATTAATGGATCAAATAGATTTAAGAAAAAATGAAGTTGTTAATTTTATAGAAAAATATGGATTTAAAATGACAGATTTTGATGCAATTGCATGTAGAGGAGGTATCTTGCCTCCTTTGGAAAGTGGAACTTATAAAGTTAATGAAGAAATGGTTGATTATTTGAAAAATAAAACAAAGATAGAACATGCATCTAATTTAGCTGCTGTTATTGGCTGGGAATTATCTCAAAATAAAATTCCAGTTTTTATAACTGATCCAGTTTCGGTTGATGAATTCATTACAGAATCTAGAATTTCAGGAATTCCAGAAATTGAAAGAAAAAGTTTATTTCATGCATTAAATATGAAAAGTGTTGCAAGAAGAGCTTCAAAAGAATTAAATAAAAAATATGAAGAGTGCAATTTTATAATAGCTCATCTTGGTGGTGGAATATCAATTGGTGCTCAAGAAAAAGGTAAAATGATAGATGTAAATAATGCAAATGATGAAGGGCCATTTAGTCCAGAAAGAACAGGTGAATTACCTGTTGGAGATTTAGCAAAGGTTGCCTTTTCTGGGAAATATGAAAAAAGAGAGTTAAAAAAGCGATACATAGGGAAAGGTGGATTAGTTGCTTATTTAGGAACAAATGACTTAAGAGAAGCTATGAAAAAAGCAGAAAATGATGTATTTGCTAAAAAAGTAGTCGAAGCTATGGCGTATCAAATTGCCAAAGAAATTGGTGGTATGGCGGCTATATTGAAAGGAAAAGTAGATGCAATAATAATAACTGGTGGTATGGCGAGAAATAAAGAATTTGTAGATGTGATTAAACAAAGAGTTTCTAAGATAGCATTAATTATGTTATATCCTGGTTCATTTGAAATGGAAGCTTTAGCTGAAGGTGCAATAAGAGTTCTTAATAATGAGGAAAAACTCAAAGAGTGGAAGTTGGGGTGAAAATATGAGAATAAATAAAATATTGGATTTAGCAAGAAATCTTGAAGTAAAAAGAACTGTAGGTGTTGCTGCAGCTGAAGATGAAGTAGTTTTAAAAGCAGTTGAAAAAGCTGTAAATGAAGGTATTTGTAATGTAGTATTATATGGTAATGAAAATAAAATAAAAAATATCGCTAATGAAAATAATATTGATTTATCAAAAATGGAAATTGTTCATTGTGTTTCAGATAAAGAATCAGTAATTAAAACAATAGAAGATGTATCTTCTGGGAAAACAGATTTACCAATGAAAGGGCATATTACAACTGGTGAATTATTATCAGTTTATTTAAAAGAAGAGTATGGCTTAAGAACAAAAAGTACAATTAATTTAGTTAGCGTATTTGATATTGAAAAATACCATAAATTATTAATTGTTACAGATGCTGGGATGGTAATTGCACCTACATTAGAACAAAAAGTTGATTCTATTAATAATGCGGTAAAAGTAGCTAATGCTTTAGAAATAGAAATTCCTAAAGTTGCAATAGTTGGTGCATTAGAAAAAGTTAATCAAAAAATGCCTGCAACTATTGATGCTGCAATAATTTCTCAAATGAATAGGCGCGGTCAAATTAAAGGATGCATTGTTGATGGTCCTTTTGCAATGGATAATGCTATATCTAAAGAGGCTGCAGAACAAAAAGGAATTGTTAGTGAAGTAGCTGGAGATGCTGATATAGTTATAATGCCTGATATAGAAGCTGGAAATATTTTTTATAAGTCAATGGTATTTTTATCTGGTGCAAAAGTTTCAAGTACTATTTTAGGTGGTAAAAAACCAGTTGTATTAACATCAAGAGCAGATTCAGATGAAACAAAATTATTGTCTATTGCTTTATCTGTACTCTTGGCATAGGAGGGAAATTATGTATAGAATATTAGTTATCAATCCTGGTTCAACATCTACAAAGTTGGCTATATATGAAGATAATAATTTAATTTCTAAAGAAACAGTTAGACATACAACAGAAGAGTTATCGCCATTTAAACATATCGCTGAACAATATGAGTTTAGAAAAACTGTAATTAAAGAATTTTTAGAAAAATCTGGCTATTCTATTTCAAGTTTTTCTGCAATTATAGGAAGAGGCGGATTGTTAAGACCTATTCCAGGTGGAATATACGAAATAAATGAATTAATGAAAGAAGAATTGAGACAAGGAAAATATGGAGAGCATGCATCAAATTTAGGTGCGTTAATTGCCAATGAATTAGCAAAAGAAGTAAATATTCCATCATATATTGCAGATCCAGTAGTTGTAGATGAATTAGATGAAATTGCAAGATTTTCGGGTCATCCTGACTTTGAGAGAAAATCAATTTTTCATGCACTAAACCAAAAAGCTGTAGCAAGAACAATCGCTGAAAAGATTGGTAAAAAATATGATGAAGTTAATCTAATAGTTGTTCATATGGGGGGCGGAATATCAATAGGAGCCCATAGAAGAGGTAAAGTTGTAGATGTTAATAATGCATTAGATGGCGACGGCCCTTTTACCCCTGAAAGGTCTGGAACATTACCAATGACACAAATTATAGATTTAGCTTATTCTGGAAACATTTCATATGATGAAATGAAAAAAAGAATTAAAGGTAATGGTGGATTAGTTGCATATTTAAATACAAATGATGCTTTAGAAGTACAAAAAAGAGTTGAATCTGGTGATGAATATGCAACATTGATATATAAAGCAATGGCTTTACAAATTTCTAAATGGATTGGAAAAATGGCAGCAGCTCTAAATTTCCAAGTGGATGGTATTGTATTAACAGGTGGATTAGCATATGATAAAGATTATATGGTTAGATGGCTTACAGAACACACACAATTTATAGCTCCAATATATGTTGTCCCTGGCGGAGATGAAGAGAAAGCGCTAGCAGAAGCTGCTCTTAGAGCTCTAAGAGGAGAAGAAAAAGTGAAGAAATATCCTCCTGAGGAGGTAAATAATGCTTAATACTGATTATAAATGTCATATTATTATTGGTATGTTTGGTTCAGGTAAAACAGAAATAGCATTAAATTCAGCTGTTTATTTGAAAGAACAATATGACAACGTAGCTATTGCAGATATTGATGTTATAAGTCCTTATTTTAGAACAAGGGATGAAATTAATTTATTAGAAAATAAGGGAATTAAAGTTATTACTCCACCAAAACAATTTATGCATGCTGATTTACCTATAATTCCTCCTGCAGTCGGTGGATACATAGTTAACCCAGAATATCAAACTATAATTGATGCTGGTGGAAATGAAGATGGTTCAACTGTAGTAGGTTCTTTAAAAAATTTTTTAGATCAAACAAAAACAGCAACATATTTTGTTGTTAATACAAAAAGACCTTTTATGAACACTGTAGAAGATATTATATATTATATTGAGAGATTAGGTGCAAAAGCTAGAAGAAAAGTAGATTTTTTAATTTCAAATTCAAATCTACAAAATGAAACAACAGAGGAAATTATATTAAATGGGGAAGAAATTTTAGGAAAAGTGTCAGAAAAAACGGGAATTCCTATTGCTTTTACAGCTGTTCCAGATTACTTAAAAGAAATTAAAACAAAATATCCTAAATTTATTTTAAATAGGTATTTAGATAAAGTATATCAACTGTAAAAAGGAGGGATACGATGGAATATAAAAACAAGGTTGAAATTGATCAAGAAAGATGTAAGGGATGTGGTCTTTGTATAGATGCATGTCCAACAGGAACATTGGGTTTTTCAGAAGGATTTAACGCTAAAGGGTATCATCCTTCAGCTGTTTTAAATCCAGAAAAATGTATAGGTTGTGGATTTTGTTATCAAATGTGTCCCGATGTTTGTATAACAGTTTATACATTAGAAAAAGCAAAAGCTTAAGGAGGGATATTAATGGCTGAAAAAGTAATGGTAAAAGGTACAGAAGCAATTGGTGAAGCCGCCATAAGGGCTGGATGTAGATTATATTTTGGATACCCTATTACTCCTCAAAGTGAATTAACTGAATATATGTCAAGAAGAATGCCTCAAGTAGATGGAGTATTTTTACAAGCAGAAAGTGAAGTTGCTGCAGTTAATATGTTGTATGGTGCTGCATCAACAGGACATAGAGTTATGACTTCAACATCTTCTCCAGGATATAGTTTAATGCAAGAAGGTGTTTCATATATAGCAGGTGCTGAATTACCAGTTGTTTTTGTTAACGTTGTTAGAGGCGGACCTGGTTTAGGAGATATTCAACCTGCACAAAGTGATTATTTCCAAGCTACTAAAGGTGGAGGACATGGTGATTATAGATTAGTTGTATATGGTCCTGAGTCCTTACAAGAAGCTGTTGAATTAACAGAAAAAGCTTTTGATGTAGCTGATGAATATAGAAATCCTGTATTAATTTTAGCAGATGGGTTATTAGGACAAATGATGGAACCTGTTGAATTTCCAGAATATAGAGATTTAAATACATTACCAGATCATAGCTCATGGGCTATGCAAGGTGCAAAAGGCAGAGAACCACATAAAATTACTTCATTTGATATTAATGAACATGTATTAGAACAAATGAATTTAAGATACCAAGAAAAATATAAGAAAATAATAGAAAAAGAACAAATGTGGGAAGAATACAAAACAGAAGATGCTGATATTATCATAGTAGCTTATGGTACAATGGGAAGAATTGCTAAAACTATTGTTAATATGGCAAGAGAAAAAGGAGTAAAAGCTGGTTTATTAAGACCTATAACTTTATGGCCTTTCCCATATGAAATAATTTCTAAATTAGCTGATCAAGCAAAATTATTCTTTACAGTAGAAATGAGTATGGGACAAATGGTTGAAGATGTTAAGCTAGCAGTAAATGGTAAGAAACCTGTAGAATTTTATGGAAGAACTGGTGGAGTTGTTCCTACTCCAAATGAAGTATTAGCAAAATTAATGGAATTGATATAAGAAAGGAGGAAAATTATGTCTTATAAAATAAAATTAAAAGGTCCTGAAGCATTAAGTGGAAAAGAATTCACATATTGTCCAGGATGTCATCACGGGATAGTGCATAGATTAATTGCTGAAGTAATAGATGAATTAGGAATAAGAGAAAAAACATTAATGGTTGCTCCAGTAGGTTGTTCAGTTTTTGCATATGAATTTTTTGATGTAGATGGAACAGTCGCTCCACATGGTAGAGCTCCAGCTGTAGCTACTGGAATGAAAAGAGCAATGCCAGAAAATGTTGTATTTACATATCAAGGAGACGGTGATTTAGCTGCAATAGGAACTGCAGAAATTATTCATGCTGCTAATAGAGGAGAAAAAATTACAACAATATTTATTAACAATGCTATTTACGGTATGACAGGTGGTCAAATGGCTCCAACTACATTGTTAGGGATGAAAACAACAACTTCTCCATATGGAAGAAGTGCTGAAAATGAAGGATATCCATTACATATGGCTGAAATATTGTCTAATTTACCAGGTGTAGCATTCTTAGCAAGAACAAAAGTAAATAAACCGCAAGACGTATTGAAAACAAAAAAATTAATTAAAAAGGCATTTTTAGCTCAAATTGAAGGAAAAGGTTTTGGAATGGTTGAAGTATTATCAACATGTCCAACTAATTGGGGAGTTCCTCCTGTAGAAGCAAATAAATGGTTGGAAGAAAATTTAGTTCCTGAATTTCCTTTAGGTGTTTATGTTGACAAGGTGGGTGATGAAAAATGAAACATCATGCATTTATAGCAGCTGGTTTTGGCGGACAAGGTGTAATGTTATTTGGAAAAATATTATCTTTAGCTGCAATGAATGAAAACTTATATACTACTTGGTTACCTTCATATGGTCCTGAAATGCGTGGAGGTACAGCAAATTGTACTGTTGTTATATCAGAAGAATATATAGCTTCTCCAGTTGTTGACCAACCTACAGAAGTTATAGCTTTTAACATACCTTCTATGTATAAATTTGAAAAATTATTACCTGAAAATGGTATTTTATTATTAAATTCATCCGTTATTGATAGAGACCCTGAAAGAAACGATATCCAAGTATATAAAATACCTGCAAATGAAATTGCTGATGAATTAGGTAATGTAAAAGTTCAAAATATGGTTATGTTAGGAGCTTATTTAAAAGCAACAAATGCTGTTTCTTTTGATTCTGTAAAAAAAGCTTTAGAAAAATCATTAAAAGGTTCTAAAGCAAATTTATTAGATATTAATTTAAAAGCTATTGAATCAGGAATGAATGCTTTAGTAAAATAAAAACAACCCCTTGTTTGATCTGACCCCAAAAAATGAAACAATAAAAAAACACCCCCGAAAGTGATAAAATAAAAGTAGGGGGTGTTTTTTAATGGCAAAGAAAGGACAGAAGTTTAGAAAGTATTCGGAAGAGTTTAAAGAAGAAGTAGTAATTGAAAAATTACCGTACCAAACAATAGCAAAAATGTACTCAATAGATAAGACAAGAGAATAAAAAATGCAAAAATAGAAGGAACACCAAGCAAAAAGCGAGGAAGACCTAAAAAAGAAAGTATAGAGGAAGAAATGATGAGATTAAAAGCAGAAAATGCATATTTGAGATTATGAAGAAATAGAAAATGACCCTAAAAAAAATAAGAATAATAGATTAAAAGAGAACTATCCAATAACATTATTATGTAAAATAGCAGGGATATCGAGGAATAGTTATTATAGATACATAAGAGGAATAAAAAGAGATACAGAATTAAGAGATTGAAGTATATTTTAAATTTAAAGGAAGATATGTATCTAGAAGACATATATTCGCAAAAAATAATCAATCATAAAAGAGTGTATAGAATAATGATTAAAAGCTAAAATAAGAAAAACAAATAAACAAAGAATAATAAGTTATAACAATATTGAAATTAAGAATAATATTCTTAAAAGGAATTTTAAAACCAAAGAACCAAGAACAAAATTTGTTTCAGATATAACAGAAATAAAAGCAAAAGATGGAAAATTATTCTTATCTGTAATACAAGATTTATATAATAATGAAATAGTAAGTTTAAGTGTTACAAATGATATGATGCGTAAACACTTTGAAAAAATGGTTAGAATCAAATGAAAAAATGCTATTTTTCATACTGATAGAGGCTTTTAATATACTCATCTATATGTTATAAATTTATTAAAAGATCATGAGATAATTCAAAGTATGTCAAAATTTCTATTGACAATGCACCAATTGAAAGTTTCTTTGGTCATTTGAAATGTTTATATTCAAGAACAAAAAACAAATATATTGATATTATAGAAGATTACATAAATTTCTATAATAATGAGAGGTTTCAATCAAGATTAAATAATATGGCCCCAGTAGAGTACTGGAACCATGTTGGATAAATCCATTATTTTGTGCTTTTTTTAATTGTACCACTTTCGTGGGGCATATCAGTTATAGGGGGGGTATTCATATATAATTACTTTATTTTTTCCACTGCTTTTAGCTTTGTATAATGCTATATCAGCTTCTTTTATCATCTGATCTAAATTTTTATTATCTTCAAATATTGAAATTCCCTGGCTTATAGTAATTTTAATATTATAACCATTTATTTTAATTATATAATCTTCTACCTTTTTCCTTAATCTTTCAGCAACAGTAATAGCTTCATTTTTATTTACATGTGAAATAATAACAAGAAATTCTTCACCGCCTAATCTACCTATATTATCATAATATCTAATATTAGAAGAAAGTAATTTAGATATTTCTCTTAATACAGCATCACCAGAATCATGACCGTATAGATCATTTACTTTTTTAAAATTATCAAAATCAATCATTGATAATGCAAATGAAAAATTTTCTCTTTTTGCTCTTTCAATTTCTTTTTTTAAAATATCCGTTATAGCTCTCCTATTATATACCTTAGTAAGATAATCTATTAATAGCAAATCATTTAATTTTTCAATTTTTTTTATCCTATTTATACCAAGCATAATTTTATAATTTAATTCCTCGATATTAATTGGATTTAATATAAAATCTTCAGCTTTTAAAATTTCATCATTAAGTTTATCAACAACTAATATTGTATAAATATCATATTTTTTTTCTCTTGAAATAATAACATCAGCAGAATTTAAATCTGCTTTGTCTAAGAAATTATATTCAAATTTTATCTTTTTTAAGTCATTATTACTGATAATATTTTTTTCTATTAAAATCATAATAATATTATAACATAAATTTTTACTTATTTATCATTTTGCTTGCTTCATTTAATTCCATGTGAATAATTCTTTTAGCATCATCCAAAAGTTTAGTAATAGCTTCATGTTTTATTTCGCAATTAACTATATTCCCATCTTTTGTTTTTAATATAATACCAGAACTCTCTAAAATTTTTAAATGTTGTGAAACACTAGATTGTGTTAGCCCAATTTCATCAGCAATTTCAAGAACATTGCGTTTTTTATCACATAAAATTTTTAATATTCTCAATCTGGTAGGATTAGCTAAAGCTTTAAATATATCTGCAACTAAAACACATTCATCCATAATATAACCTCACATAATAGTATTATAATTTTGTTAAATAATTATATAATATAAGTATTAAATTTTGTTTTTATTAATTTTAATTATTAAATTAATTTTCTAGCTTCTAATATTCCATGCGCTGTTGCGTGGACAATACTTCTAGTATGACCCGAACAATCTCCAATAAACTTTAAATTTTTAAATAATTCATTATCTATTTTTTTCCCATAAAACTTAACTTCTACACCATATAATAAATTTTCATCATCTGCAATTCCAGGGATTATTTTATTTAAATTGTCTATAAATTCTACTAATGATTGTGAAGTTTTACTTGGAAATACTAAATTTAAATCTCCTAAAACATATTCTTCTTGATTAAGAGTAGGAAATACCTTCCATAATTTTTTAGTTCTTTTTCCTTTTTTAAAATCACCATATGTTTGTAAAATAACTTTATCTCCACCCGCTAAAATATTTGATAGTTTAGCTATATATGATCCATATCCATTAGGATCATTGAATGGTTTAGTAAATGAATGAGTTACTAAAATTGCAAAATTAGTATTTGTTGATTTTTGATCATGTATAGCGTGACCATTTACTGTTATAAAATCTGAATATTTTTCTGTAACTACATATCCAGAAGGATTATTGCAAAATGTTCTAACTATTTGCCCATTTGAAGATTTAAATTTTACTTTAAATTCATATAGTGCTTCATTTAATTCTTTTACAACAATATCAGGTAATTCAAACCTAACTCCTAAATCTACTTTTGTATTAGATAAAATAATATCCGGATATTTTTTGGATAATGTATCTATTAATTTAAAACCACTTCTTCCAACTGCAACATATACTTTATCAAAAAACTCTTCAAATTCTTCTCTTGTTTCTCTATTTAAATATATTATTTTTATTCTATCATTTATTTCAATATCTTTTACGAATGAATTAAATCTAAATTCTATACCTTTATCAACAAATTCTTTATGGGCGTTTTTTAAAAAAACTTTTAGTTTATCTGTACCTATATGAAAAAATTCTGATTCAACTAATTTAAACCCGTTTATAAAAAATTGTTTTTCTAATTCATTAACATTTTCTCTTGATCCTATTTCTGGTTCTGTTTCAGATAACTTTGAATAATAATCAACAATATCTTTTTGCAATTGTTTATCAAATAATATTTCTTCTAAGTCTCCTCCCATTTCTGATGATACAAACAATTTCCCATCTGCTCTAATTCCACTTATAGATGAGGAAAAAATGTCTTTGTTCATTTCAAAAACTACGACATCATTCGAAGAATCAATTTCTTTTAAAAAGCCTACAGCAGCAGCACCAAAACCTATAACACCAATTTTCATATTATCCCTCCTCAAAAAAAAATAGACTGAAACCATATGGTTTCAGTCTATTATTATTTCTTTATAGTGTAGTAACATCTTTTTGGAGATTCAATTTTCTCCTCTTTTTTTAATTCTTTAATAGCCTTATCAACTAATTTTTTATCAATACCAGCTTTTTCAGCAATTTCGCCAGCTTTTAATGGCTCATTTGATTCAGATAGAACTCTAATTACCAATTCAACTGCATCCATTGAAATCCCTCCTTACAGAGTAATTATATTATATTTTTTATATTTTGTCAATATTTAATTCAATTCTTTTTGAATATTCATTACCATTTTAGGAACTATTTTTCTTGGAGTAAACCTAATTGAAAAGGCTAAAATTTTATTCCTAAATCCAGGAATAATAACTTGTTTTTTCTTCATTAAACCATAATATGCAATCTCGGCTACTTTATCAGCTCTCATAGGTTTTAATGTGTGGAATAATCTTGATTTTTCCATGTTTGCCCTTTTTACAAAATCTGTAGAAGTTGCACCTGGGCATAATGCACTAACAGAAATATTCATATCCTTTAATTCCTCATTTAAAGCTTCACTAAAACTTAATACATATGCTTTTGAAGCATAATAATTAGCCATTAAAGGTCCAGGTTGAAAAGCAGCTGTTGATGCAACATTTAAAATTTTACCCTCATTATTTTTTATCATATCGTCTAAGAATAATTTAGTTAAATGAACTAATGTAACAACATTTAACTGAATCATGTTTAATTCTTTTTCTATGTTTAGATTATAAAATTTGCCAAAAGTCGCATATCCTGCATTATTTACTAAGATATTTACAAAAATTTTCTTTTCTTTAATTTCATTATATAATTCTTTTGGGGAATTAGAAATAGATAAATCTTTTTTTATTGCTTCTACTTTTATATTGTATTTATTTTCCAAATCTTCCTTTATCTTTTGTAATTTATCAAAACTTCTTGCAACTAAAACTAAATTATGCCCATTTTTTGCAAATATTCTTGCTAATTCTAATCCTATTCCACCGGATGCTCCTGTTATTAATGTGTATTTTTTCATATATACCTCCATTCCTCTTATTTTAATAGAAATCCTATTTTGTATACATTACTTAATTTTCCCAATCCATGTGGTGATAATTCTGTTATTTCATAAGTTAATTCTTTACCAGCAACAATACCATTTTTATGCTTTCCATTCTTCCAAGCCTTTGAATAAGTTACATCATATATAATACCATTTACCGCTACATATGATTTATTGTCATTTTTCCCATTATACTTTGATAATTCTTTTTCGTCCATTGCAAAATATCCGATCTTATATACATTACTTAATTTTCCTAATCCGTGAGGAGATAATTCTGTTATTTCATAAGTTAATTCTTTACCAGAAATAATCCCATTTTTATGTTCTCCATTTTTCCATGCTTTCGAATAACTCATATCATATACAATCTCGTTTACTGCAACATATGATTTTTTGCCATCTTTCCCGTTGAACATTTTTAAATCTTTGGGTGTAATTATTAATATACCTACTGGATAAACGTTATCTAATTTTTTTAACCCATGAGGAGATAATTCTATTATCTCATATGTTAACTCTTTACCAGCAACAATACCCTTTTTATGTTCTCCATTTTCCCAAGCTTTTGAATGAGTTACATCATATACAATACCATTTACTGCAATATAAGATTTATTTTCATTAGAATTCTTAAGATCATTTAAAGTAAAGCCTAAAATTCCTATATATTCTATATTATCTAATTTATTTAATCCATGAGGAGAATTTTCTATTATTTCATATGTTAACTCTTTACCAGCAACAATACCCTTTTTATGCTCTCCATTTTTCCATGACTTTGAATAAGTTACATCGTATATAATACCATTTACAGATATCCATGAATCAAAACCGTTATCTCCATTATTTCTCATTAACTCTTTATACGGAATTATTTTATATTTTGTTCCTAAATCATCAAATTTTACATCTAAAATATTTACATATTCACCATATACCACTAATCCCAAAATAAATACACTAATCAATACTAAAATTTTTTTCATAAAATCCCCCCTATAATAACCATGGATTAATTAAATGAATCAATAAAAGGATTATCAATAAAAATCCTAAATATCTATGCCATTTAACCCATAATTTTTTAAATATTTCCATTTTACCTAACAAATAAATTGAAAACATTAAAACAATGCTTAACCATAATATCATACCGGTATGCAAATATAGATTACCATTTAAAGCTAAATAACCATGAATAATACCAGTTAATATTAATAATATACCAGATAATTTATGATATTTCTTTAATATTCTCATTATTAAAACTATGTATTTTGAGATTTTAGATTTTTTATCTAAATTTTTATATATTCTTCTAGTAGCAAATAATGATAAATTAAACACTAATAAAAAAACATTAATCCAACCTAATAATTCAATTATTTCTTGCACGAAATTACCTCCATTATTTAATTAGTCCTAATCCTTTTAAATAATTTTTTGCAACAATTTCTGGCTCCATTCCCATAACATCAACTAAATAATTTAATCTAATTATTATATTTTCATTTAAATAAAGAGTTAAAGGTTTTAAAATTTCTTTTATTTCTGGATATTTATTTAACACTTCTTCTCTAACTAATACTGCAGGATTGTATAATGGGAAAAAACTTTTATCATCGTTTAAAACTGTTAAATTATATTTTAAAAGTTTTGCATCAGTAGAATATACCATAGCTACATCAATTTTTCCTGAAGATACAGCTTCATATGTCAAACCAGCTTCCATAGTTTTCACATAGTTTTTAGGAATATTCATTCCATAAGCCTTTGCCATTGCAAAAAATCCATCTGCTCTTTCATAAAATTCTGGATTAACCCCAAATATAACCTTATTGCCATCATTTACAAATTTTGCTAAATCCGAAAGAGTTCTAAGATTACTTTTTTCTGCAAACTCGTTTTTAACAGCCATTGCATAAGTATCATTAAATGGAATCATGTTTATCCAAACAATTTTGTTTTTTTCATAATCTAATTTCGCTACTTCATTAAATAATTCATATGGATCGTATATATTTTTTGTTTGTTTAAAATATGCAGCCCATGCTGTTCCTGTATATTCAGAATAAATATCAACCTGGCCGTTTTCTATAGCCGCCCTTAATGGAAATGAAGTTAAACCAAATTTTTCCTCTACTTTAAAACCTGCATTTTTTAAGAGTTGTGAAATCATGTTAGCTATAACATAGCCTTCTGTAAACATTTTAGAGCCAACAACAACAGTCTTTGCAGCAAAAATATTAAAACTCAAAACAATTAACAACAAAAAAACACCTAATTTCTTCATAATATTACCCCCTTAAAATTCTGAAATTAAACCTCTTGATACAAATTTTTTTTCTAATATACCTAATATAGTATCTATAAAAATTGCTAATATTGAAACTGGTAAAACACCTGCTAAAATAATAGGAGCATTATAATGAGATAATCCCGTAAAAATAATTACTCCTAATCCTCCTCCACCAATAACTGAAGCCACTGTAGCAGTTGCTATATTAATTATTGCTGAATTCCTTATCCCGGAAAAAATTGCCGGTAATGCTATTGGGATTTCTACTTTATACAAAATATCTTTTTCATCCATTCCCATACCTTTTGCAATTTCAATTATTTTTGGATTTATGCCAACTATACCAGATGTCGTATTAAATATTATCGGGACTAAACCATATAAAAACAATGCTGTAATAGCTGTTATTTTTCCTATTCCCATAAATAAAAATATTAATGCAATTACTGCAATGCTTGGTACAGATTGTGTAATACCTGTTATTGAAAGAGCTATATTAGTATATTTTCTTCTTTTTTCTCGAGTTATAAATACGCCAATAAAAACTCCAACAATTACTGATAAAGTCCATGAAATAGAAAATATCATTAAATGCTCTAAAGTTCTTTCAATAATTATGTCGAAATTACTTATCATATAAGAAAAAATGTACATTTTAATCCCCCATTAACGAATCATATTTTAATATTCCAATTACCTTGTTTTCTTTTAAAACAGGTAAAAAATGAATATTATTTTTAAACATAATATTTAATCCTTCTAAAACACTATCATTATAATTTATATATTCTTCCCTTAATTTATATCTATTGTTATTAATATCATTTTTAGTTAAAAAACCACGATAGCTATCGCTAAAAAAAATATAACAAGATTTTTTATTTTCAGTAATATCGTTTAGAGATTTAATAATTTTAAAATCATCAGTTATTACTTTTTCAGCTTTTACAAATTCTAAAAAATTCAATTCAGCGCTTTTTCCTAATAATTCTTTTACAAATTCATTTTTAGGTTTTTTTATTATATTTAAAGTTTTATCATATTGTACTAGTTTCCCGTTATTAAAAATAGCAATTTTATCTCCTAATTTAATAGCTTCTCTAATGTCATGAGTAACAAAAACTATTGTTTTTTTCAATTTATTTTGTATGTCTAAAAAAACATCTTGTAATACTTCTCTATTTATTGGATCAATAGCGCCAAATGGTTCATCCATTAATAATATTTTAGGATCTGCTGCTAATGCTCTAGCAACTCCAATCCTTTGTCTTTGACCGCCTGATAATTCTGTAGGATATTTATTTATAACCTCTTCATAATTTAAATTTACTAATTCAATAAGTTCTTTTACCCTATTTTCAATCTTTTTCTTTTTCCATCCTAAAAGCTTTGGAACAACTGCTATATTATCAAAAACATTATAATGAGGGAATAATCCAATTTCTTGAATAACATATCCTATTTTTCGTCTTAACTGAATTTTGTCAATACTATCAATTGAAACACCATCAAATAATATATCCCCTGAAGTTCTCTCTATTAGTTTATTTATTAATTTTAATGTTGTAGTCTTTCCACAACCAGATGGCCCTATTAATACAGTTATTTTTCCATCTTCTATTAATAAATCAAGATCTTTAACTGCATATTTTTCATTATATTTTTTTGATATGTTTTTAAGTTCAATAGCCATAATTTCCTCCATCAAGTATTTCTTATTTTTAATCCTTTTGGAGTTATTATTTCTTCGATTTTAAGCATTAAATAATTTAAGCCAATTCCAAGTAGGGCTAATAATATAACTCCTGTAATAATCATTTCATATCTTCCCCTACTTAAACCAGCAAAAATAAAATACCCTAAACCACCTGCAGCTATATAGTATCCTATAGTTGCAACTCCAACTCCCATTACTACTGAATTTCTAATTCCAGACATAATGATAGGGATAGAAAGAGGTATTTTTATTTTAAATAATATTTGTATCTCTGTCATTCCCATTCCTCTTGCAGACTCTATAATACTTTTATCCAATGTATAAATAGCAACTAAGGTATTTCTTATCATAGGAAGAAGTGAATATATTATTAAAGCTATAATTGCGGGAGGTTTTCCTAAACCCATATGAAAAGGCCCAAGAAGAATAACCATTATACCAAATAATGCTGGGCTAGGAATAGTCATCAATATTCCAGCTATATACAATACTACTTTAGAAATATTTTTATTTTTAGAAATAAAGAGTCCTATTCCGACTCCTATAATAATAGCAAATGGCAATGCAGTTCCTATTATGCGAAGATGGTTTATTAACTCTTTTATAATTTTCTCATAATTATATGATAAATATTCTATATAATTCATAATATCACCTTAATTTTTTTATACTATATTATAACAAAAAAATAAAATTATTTCAATTATGTAAATTAAATATTTATATAACAAAATCATAATTATGTGTGATGTCATATATTTGATACCTATCATATTCAAAGTTTTTAATTTTAGCAGGGATTCCTGCTACTAAGCAATTAGATGGAACATTTTCTAAGACTACAGAATTAGCCGCCACAACAGAATTATCGCCAATATATATATCTCCTAAAATTTTTGCCCCAGTTCCTAAAATGACATTTTCACCAATATCTGGATGTCTTTTACCTTTTTTTATATGTTTAGCTCCCAAAGTTACTTGATGATAAATTAATGTTCCTTTTCCTACTTTTGCGGTTGATCCAATTACTATACCAATCCCATGATCTATAACTATACCAGGTGATAGTTCGGCTGATGGATGTATATCCATTGAGTATAAAATTTTACTAATCATATATAATAAATATGATATAGGATAAATTTTATATTTGTGAAAAAAGTGATATATTCTATATAAAACAAGACCATGAAAAGCAGTATTAAATAATATTATACCTAATTTTCTATTAGAAGCAGGGTCTTTTTTTAAATACTCATCTAAATCTAAATTTAAATCAATAAATATTTTAAATAAGTCTTTAAAAAAACTTATAATTATATTCATAAAATCACCTCATTTCGGATTATTTTTATCAAATATATTATAACATAAATTAGATAAAAATAGTCATATTTAAATTAAAATTATGTAAAAAAAACGCAGCCTTAAGCCGCGCTTTGAATAATTATTTTAAAATACCTTTAATAATTAATTCAGTAGCTTCGTCTTCATTAAGACCTTTTGCCATTAATGTTTCTAATTGTTGTGGATTAACTCTTCCTACAGATGCTTCGTGAGTTAATTCGGATAGATCATTATTTACTCTTAATATAGGTATTGTACTTACATTTACATTTGTACCTTTACTAATTTCAGTACATTCAATATGCCCTTTTGAATAGGGGGCATTTCCATATGCTTCATTTATAACTTCAGCTTTTGTAGAATCTTGAGCAAATATATAAGTTTTAGCAATACCTGAAGAATTTTCTCCATTTAAATTAACTATTTCTCGTATTTCTAAGTCATCATCATTTTTACCCCATACTTTTGATTCAAGTAAAGCTTTAGAATTTTCATCTAAATCTACAGTCATATTAATTTTCAATTTACCAGCTCTTGATCTTGTTAATTTAAATCTACTATCAAATACAGAATTTTTATTTACTTTTGTATAATAATATGTTTCTAAAAAAATTCCATCTTTCTCATTATGAAAATGTTCATCTTCTAAAAATACTACAGAATTTTCTCCGATTATCATTTTAGATTCCATTTTATGATGTATTTTGCCATATGGGAAAGAACAATGAGATAAAAATCTTACGTCGCAATTATTTCCGATTTTATATTTTGCATTAATGTATTGTTCGCCTTGTCTTTTTAAAAATCCAACACACATATGAATAGGTTTATCTAATTTAACATTATCATGAATAATCATTTCATAATCAACTATTCCATCTTCAGATTTATTAACAATAATGTCTATACCTTCAACAGTATTTTTTCCTAATATTTTATCACCACTAATAATAATAGAAACTATATCTTTACTTAATAATTTACTTACATCTCCCCCAGCTTGTTCATATGCTTTTTCAATCATCTCAAACTCTTTAGCGTAATTTTTTTCTATATTCATAGTTTCACCCCATTAAATTCTACTGGAACATTAATATGAGAACAATTATCACATGTTGTTTTATACACTTCAGAAACTTTTTTAGGATTCCCTGCTGCTTTAATTTTTCCTGAGCATATTAAAAATGCTTCATCAGCAATTTCAGCAATTTCTTCTCTGTGGGTTATACTTAAAACTGTTCCACCGTTTGCTGTAATTATTTTAAATATTCTTTCAATCATAATATTTGACATCATATCAATACCTGAATCCGGCTCATCAAAAATTGCAAATTTAGGTTTTAATATTATCAATGATGCTAATTCTATTCTTTTTCTCTCTCCTCCAGATAATGTTTTATCGACATTTCTATGTAAATAAAAAGGATTTAAACCAACTAAATTTAATATTTCTATTAATTCATTTTCACTTAAATCAATTCTTTTTCCAAGAGTTAAATATTCTTTTACACCTAACCCTTCAAATCTAGCAGGTTCTTGCCAAGCCATTGTTATTCCTAATTTTGCTCTTTCAGTGACACTCATATTTGTTATGTTTTGACCTTCAAAATAAATTTTACCTCCATGATTATATCCATCTAATCCCATTATTATCCTTGCTAATGTTGATTTACCAACACCATTATTACCTAAAACAGCATATATTTTACTTTTTCCAAAAGAATATGAAATATCTTCTAGGATTTTTCTTGAACCAGTTTTAAAATTAATATTTTTAAGTTCTAGCATATAAGTTCCTCCCTGTTATAGTCTAAATTATTTTATCAAAAAAATGTAAATTTTATTTCCATAAAAAATTTTCATAATAAGATTTTGTAAAAAAAATATTAATATGCTATAATTTTGTTATATTTTGTATAAGTAGGGGTGTTTATGAATATTTTAAAAACGAAATACTTTGATATAAATTATAAAATAATTAAATCAAATAGAAACACAATATCTATTATTATAGAAAATACTGGAAATGTAATAGTAAGAGCTCCAAAATTTTTATCGGATTTTGAAATAAAAAAATTTGTTTTTGATAAAAGTGATTGGATAATTTCTAAATTATTAAATTTAAAAACGATAGAAAATAAAAAATATCTTGATGGAGAAAGATTTCTATTTTTAGGGAAGTATTATAAATTAATTACTATTGAAGGAAATTACGGCATTGGAATTCAAGATGACTATATATATATATCTTTAAAAAAAGAATTTTTTGATAATATAGAATTAAAAAAAGAAATGATATATAAATGGTATAAAAAAGAAGCAAAGAAAATAATCTTAGATAGATTAGATTATTATTCAAAAATAATGAATTTAAAGTATGGGAAAGTTACAATTAGAGATCAAAAAACACGATGGGGAAGTTGTTCTTCAAAAAATAATTTAAGTTTTAATTTTAGAATAGTAATGGCTCCTATAAGAAAATTAGATTATATTGTTGTTCATGAATTATCACATATAATATATAAACATCATCAAAAAGAATTTTGGAATTATGTTTCTAAATATTGTAATGATTATTTAGAATCTAGAGTATGGTTTAAAGAAAATGGATATAAACTAGTATTGTAGGAGGTGTAAAATGATAAAAATTATAGAGACAAAAAAAGAAAAAAAGAATATTTATGCAATTTCAGAAGAATCACCGTTTTATCCTGATGGTAAAGGCGGTCAATTAGGAGATAGAGGTAAAATTGGAGATGCTAATGTTTTATTTGTAGAATATAAAAATAGTAAGTATTATCATTTAATTGATAAAGAGATTTCCCCAGGTGAATATGAATATAATATAGATTCGAATAGAAGATTTGACATAGCTCAACAACACACGGCACAACATATTATTTCAGCTGCATTTGAACAAATTGCTGATTTGAATACTGTTGGGTTTAGGGTGGGAGAAGAATATACTACAATTGATTTAGATTATAATTCCGTGAAATATATCGATGAGGCTGAACGTATTTCAAATGAAATTATTCAAAAACATATTCAAATTGAAGAAATATTTACTACAATAGATAAGATACATGAATATAATTTAAGAAACCAATTAAGTGAAAAAGTTAAAGGTCAAGTTAGGTTAATTAAAATAGGTGATTTCGATATTAATCCTTGTGGCGGATTTCATGTAAAAAATACAGGAGAAATTGGATTAATAAAGATTATAGATAAAGAAAAAATTAAAGGTAATCTTATAAGATATTACTTTGTTGCTGGCAATAGGGCAATAAAAGATTATGAAAATAGGATTGAAATTACAAAAGAAATTTCTAATATGCTAACTTCAAAAATTGAAGATACTCCAAAAAGATTAGAAGAAACTATAAATAAAATGAAAGAATATAAGTCTAAATATGAAAAATTAAATGAAAAATATGCAGAAATTATTGCAAGTGATATATTAAGAAATGCAGAGGTTATTAATGATATTAAATTGATATATTTAGATACTAGTGATGAGTATGTTTTATATTTACCAAAATTTTTACCTATGGATGAAATTCTATATGTAGTTAAAAATAATAACAGATTAGAAATTTCTTCTGGTAAAGTTAATTGTAAGGATTTAATAAATAATATTAAACAATACAACCCAGAAATTAAAGGTGGCGGAGGAATAAATAGAGGAAGTATAATAGGGGACATATCTATAGAAGATATTAAAAAATATTTATAAATAAAAAATTATGATAAGTAAAAATCAGCCTGGTAATGGCTGATTTTTACTTATCAACACTTTTTTTAACTAAATACCATAGATATAAATCTAATTTGCCTATAGGTTCTTTAAAATGTTCTTCTAATACCTTTAATCGTTTTTCATAATCTAAATATCTATTTTTTGTCCATCCTTTTGGAATCGAATCAATTAGATTATTTTCAACCATTAATCTTAATATATGTTTATCAAGTATAGCAACTTCACCATAACCCACATTTCTCAAAAAATGGCTTGATTCTTTCCAACCAATACCTTTTATATTTTTTACTAGAAATTCTCTAACTTGGTAATATGGTAAAACAAATAAATGCTTAATTGTTCTAACAACCCATCTGTTAGAAACAATATATTGAGCTCTTGCTCTAGGGAATCTATGTCCAACTTTTCTCAATGCATATTCTAATTCATCTAATTCTAATTCAACAAATCCATCAGGGCCAATCTCTTTTTGAGCTTTCATGCCACCTTTTGCACTCCAATTGGCTGTTAAAACGCAAAAGCATAACTCTGAAAATAATTCTTTCTCATTTCCATTTTTACCTAGATTTATGAATTCTTGCCATCTCTCTTCAACTAAAGGTCTTGCTTCATCATATATACTTTCAATATCTTTAATTAATTTCATTGTTTCACCTCACTTAAATAAAGATACAATCCAAACTAAAATAGGGGATAATAATAATGCTGGTAGAAAGTTTCCTACTTTAGTGTCCTTTATTTCTAATATTTTTAGTCCAATTCCTAATACCATTATACCACCAATTGCTACTAAATCATTTAAATAAATTTCATTTGTTAAAAAAGATAATTGTGAAGCTAATAATACAATACTTCCTTGAACAAGTAAAACAGAACCAGCGGATACCATAACTCCTAAGCCGTATATAGAAGATAATACTGTAGATGAAATACCATCTAGTAGGGATTTTGTGTATATCAATGTCCCGTCATTTGTTAAACCTGCATTTATTGAACCAATTATAGTTAATGGTCCAACAAGAAATAATATTGAAGACATAACAAACCCAGTTGAGAAATCACCTTCTTGCATATTATCGCCTATTTTTTTAAGAAATCCTTCTATATCAAGTAATTCTCCAATTAATCCTCCTAATGCCATTGAACTTAATACAATTAAGAAATTATTTGCAGACATAGACATATTTATACCTATGCCTAATGTTGTTAATCCAACAGCATAAAATAATATGTTTTTTAATTTATCAGGTATTCCTTTTTTTGCTAATATTCCTAATAAACTTCCCATTACAACAGCAAGAGCATTAACAATAGTTGGTATCATATTATCACTCTCCAAATACATTTAATGATTTTTTATATATTTTAAACTCAAATGGACTATGTCCTAAATGTTCTCCGTCTACTTCTAAATAAATTTTTTCATGAGAAGTTAATTTTATATTTTTAGCTTTATATTGTTTCACCCATTTTAATTCAACAAAAGAACCATCAAAAAGTTTTTTAATATGCCTTATTACTTGAAATCTTGGCACATCTCTTATAATAATAATATCAAATAATCCATCATTTGGTATCGCATTAGGTAACATTTTCATTCCGCCACCACTATATTTACAAATTCCAACAGCCATAGTAAATATTTTTTCTTTAATTATTTTTCCATTAATATTTATTTCAGCCTTTTGATATTTATATTTAAATAATGTTGTTAAAAGATTTAAAAGATATGAAAAAGCTCCGCTTTTATTTTTATCTTTTGATATATTGGTATTTTTTACCACTATAGCATCAAAAAACATTCCCGCTATATTCATGAAATATCTTTCTTTTTTTTCATTATTTTCGTAATATATAACCTTTCCAACGTCTTGTGTAATAATATTTCCTTTTTTTAAAACTTCTATCGCTTGTACATAATCACTTGGAATTCCAATGGTTTTACCCCAATCATTTCCAGTTCCAGTAGGTATAATTCCTAAAATAATATCTTTTGGGTTAACATAATCTTGATTAAAAATACCATTTACGATTTCATTTGCTGTGCCATCTCCGCCTACTCCTATGATCTTTTTATACCCTTTTTTAATAGCTTCTATTGTAATATTATATGCATCCATTTTGCCTTTAGTTAATTTATACTCAAACTCAAAATCATTATTTTCTAAAATTTCTCTAATTTTTGGCCATAATTTAATAGCTTTTGAACCAGAAGAGTGTGGATTAACTATGATATAATACTTTTTCATCAATCTACGAGCGTGGATACTCAAACCTCTATAGGTGGGAGAGGAAACGCTCTTACCTCCTTTCTAACATTAAAGTTTTTGTTTTTTCTAAAACTTTCAATTTTTGCCACTTGGCTGATGAATGAATTTTTTCTCCACTCAAGGTACGTATGTCAAAATACCCAGAGCTTCTTAATCCATATATTACGCCAATACGATTTTTAAAACGTACTCTATCAAATCTTCTAAATCCCTTAACTTCTTTTACCGTATTTATCGGTCTAATACCATCTTTAATTGGATTAGCTTTGTGCAATGAACGATTTTGCTTTCTGAAAAATTTACCATAGTATCAACGGTCTAATTTTTTAATAAAATTATTTCCTCCAGAAATGACAAAAGCATCGTTCCTATGTGTTTTCTCCAATCCTATTTCTATTCTTTTAGATTTTGTAGCACTACCATATGTTATACCAACATCATATTTTTGTTTTAAGTGGTTCACAATGAACCAGACTATTGTTGAAACATGACTCGCATCTTTTAGGATTTTAATTTTCTTAAGTCTGATACTTGAAATTTTAAGTTTATCTTCATGAATAGCTTTGTGGTCTTCTGCAGTTAAAACTATTAAATTGGAAGGATTATCAGTTCCGCCTTGGCTTCTTGGTATGACGTGATGTACTTCCAATATACCTTTTTTACCTGATGTCTCAGATTTGTATCCTGCACGCCACAAACAGTACTCTCTAACATCCCAAAAACCTTTTTGCTGACCTTCTTGATATTCTTTACCTTTAACATCAGGATTAACTATTTTGTGTGTATCAAACGGTGCTATTTCAACCACAACTTTTTTGACTGGTAGTATCTTTGCTATGAAGTTAATAATTTTTATATGTGCATTAACTTTCCATTGTATATTTGGAGCAAGCCAATCTTCACGCCTGCGTCTATTTAGAAACCGTGGTTTTCTATATCTTCTTTTGCGGTATCTTCTTGTTCTTCTGTACTCCTTTCTTTTCATCAACAACTTCTTTATATTCTTGTCTGAGTTCAATTTCAGTACTAAATAGCTCTTGTTTTTTCGTTATTGCTGAAATACCAACTGTTTTTGAACCAATATCAACACCGACTGTAACTTGTTGTGTATAGTATGTAGTTTCGTATAATAACTGAATTGTGAATGGTTCTCTTCTAACAACTTTAGCAAGACCTTGTTTTAAGAGCCTCCTAACTTTTCCATATCTTTTAGTTGGCATTAGTGTTTTACCATCCCTTGAAATTACATGAACCATATGAGGTAAGCCTCATTTATTTGGAGTTAGGTGCTCATCCCCAATGTTAGACTGGCTTGCCATGTCTGCCGCACTATCCCTACCACTCAGGATTGTTTAATGACAGACAACAGAGCCTGGAACTTGAGCAGCATCCCAGGGTGTTATGACCAGACTAACGTAGCCCGATAGGAAGATTAACTTCCCCTGGCTGAGGGTAGTCAACTATGGCTTTTACAAGCCACCACCTCTATAGGTTGGCGGTAATTGACTGATATCCTCCATTCATTGTTTATATATATTTTACCATAAAAAATAGGACTTTCGGCCTATTACAGACTGTTAACAAAATCCGCTTCTAAGGGTAAAATTAGATTAGAAGCGGATTTTCTTTTTTGTGGTGAAGACATGATTAATGTAAGAAAGGGAGATAAGAGAAAACAATTGATGATAGCAATAGACGATTTAGTTCCAGAGGATCATTTAGTAAGAAAGATAGAAAAAGAAAAAATTCATAAGAGAAAATTCATATATGATTTAGTAAAAGATAAATATAGTTTAAAAGACCAAGCGTTGATCCAGTGGTGTTAATAAAGATAGTATTAATACAATATATATTTGGAATAAGGTCAATGAGACAAACAATAAAGGAAATAGATATTTGCATATAGATGGTTTTTAGGATATGGTTAAACACGCATTTCTCAACATTTAGTAAGAATTATGATTTTTTAAGGGAACAGATTATAGATATTTAAACATATAAGCTATAAAACATAAGTTAATAAATGCAGATGAAATATTCATAGATTCTACCCAAAGCAAATGCTAACAAAAAGAAATACGAAAAGCCAATAGAATTATCAGTAAAATCATATAAAGAAAAATTAGAAGAAGAAATTGTATAGAAAAAATAATGGTAAAAAAAATTAAAACCTAAAAAAGAAGAAACAATAACAAAAGAAGTAAAGATAAGCACAATGACAGTGGCATGTTGAATAAACAAGGTAAAGAAAAAATGTTTGCATATTCCTATCATCATGTGATAGGAATGGTTTTGTATGTAAAAGTAACAGGAGTAAATAAACACGATAGAGAAGTATTAGAAGAAACAATGAAAAATATAAACAAAAAAACCAAATAGTGTAGCTATAGATGCTGGATATAAAAAAATTAAAATCATTATTTGAACAAGGAATAACACCTATTGTGCCATATACTAGACCAATGGGGAAAAAAGGAGACATAAGAAAAAAAGAATTTAAATATAATAAAGAGAAAAATGTATATATTTGTCTATTAAATATTCAACTACAAATAGAAATGGATATCAAATCCAATAGTATGTAAAACATGTTCATTAATAGATAAATGCACACAATCAAAAGATAAAATAAAAAGGATATTTAGTTATGAAGATGAAGTATAAAAAGCGAATAAAATAAGGCTAAGTGAATACGGGAAAAAATATATTCATTAAGAAAACAAACAATAGAAAGAGTATTTGCTAAAAAGCATTCAATGAAAACATTAAGAGGTCACGAAAGAGTGACAAATGAATCGTATATGGTATATACAGCCATGAATATCAAAAAAATGGTAATGTGGCTGTGTAAGAAAATAAAAAACAATGGAAAATCTTTTGTTTTTTATTCAATATTAAATTCAAAAAATTAAAAAAACATACCAAAATTCTTCTTAAATTCAATAAAAATACCACATCCTGCATTTTTTGGGATGGGATTTGTATTTAATCTGAAATAGGCCTTTCGGCCTATTATCTAAGAATTAGTTTTTTAAAATTCAAATTTTCTTTATTTTTTATCTCATAGATTTCCGTGGAATTAGCTATAGTTATATACCCTTTCTCATTATCTAATAATAAATCTTCAAAAAATTCTACATCCTCATCACTTGATAATCCAGGAACATATGTCATTCTAAATTCGTGTTCAACATCTGAACATCTTAATATTTCTATAGTTTCATATATATTATTCCAATATTCTTTTGGTACATTTATTAACTTATAATAATTTTCTGGTTTAGCTTTAATATCCATAGCTATATAATCAATTAATTTTTTTTCAATTAATTCTTTTATCATTATATAATTTGTCCCGTTAGTATCAAGTTTTATTAAATACCCCAATTTTTTTATTTTAGAAATAAATTCAGGTAAATCTTTATGAATAGTTGGCTCTCCGCCAGTAATACACACAGCACTTACTCTTTTTTTTAAATCTTTTAATTTATTTATAATATTTTCCTCTGGAATAATATTATATTCATTTGAATATGCAATTTTCCAATTATGACACCACTCACATCTAAAATTGCATCCTCCAGTATATACTACAGCAGATATCTTCTTTGGGAAATCGACAAAACTAAATGTTCTAATTCCAGCTAATAGCATAATCTTAACTCCTTAAGATTTTATCATTAATTTTAAATTTTATTCTTTCAATATATTCTTGTTGTTTTCCATCATTCCAATTTTGAACAGGTCTATAGTATCCAACAACTCTTGAATATACTTCTGTTTTTTTCCCGCAATATGGACATTCAAAATATTCTCCAGAAATATAACCATGTTCAGGACAAATTGAAAATGTTGGAGTAATGCTCATGTAAGGTAGAGAATAATTTTTAAAACTAAACTTAATAAATTCTTTTAAAGTTTCTGCATCTGTGATTTTTTCACCTATAAAAATATGAATTACTGTACCACCTGTCCATTTGTTTTGTAATCCTTCCTGATGATCAAGTAAATCAAATGGATCTTCAAAATGATTTACAGGAGGATGTACAGAATTAGTATAATATGGTTTTTCATTTGAACCTGAATGTTTAATGTTATCTCCAAATTCTTTTTTATCTATTCTAGCCAATCTATGTGATGTTCCTTCAGCAGGAGATGCTTCTAAATTGTATAAATTTCCAGTTTCTTTATTAAATACATTTAATTTATTTAGCATATAATCCATTATTTCTTGAGCAAATGTTTTTCCTTCAATATTTACAATTCCATCTTCAATACCAAAGTTTAATAATCCTTCATGCATTCCTACAAAACCAATAGTAGAAAAATGATTAGCCCAATATTGTCCTGTTAGTTTATAAACATTATCAAGGTATACTTTGGTATATGGGTATAAACCTTGCTTTGTCCATTCTTCTACATATATCCTTTTTATTTCAAGGCTTTCTTTTGCTAAATTCATGACTTCATCAAGTAAATGATAAAATTTATTTTTATCTCCTTTAGATAAATACATTAATCTTGGCATATTTATTGTAACTACACCAATCGACCCTGTTAATGGATTAGAACCAAACAATCCTCCTCTTCTTTTAATTTCAGTATTTTCATTTTCTTTTTTGTCTTCATTAATAAATCCAAATGAAAGTTGTTGCATATGGTTTATTACTTGTCTATTATCTAATTTTAATCGACAACACATAGATCTTGCGTCTTCAGGGTTCATATCTGAATTAATATAATTAGCAAAATAAGGAGTTCCATATTTCATAGTCATTATCATTATCATTGTTGCAACGTCACTGTTCCAATCAAAATCCTTTGTAATATTATATGTTGGAATAGGGAATGAAAAAGGTCTTCCGTCAAAGTCTCCTTCGAGCATTACTTCAATAAAAGCTTTATTAATCATATCCATTTCTTTTTGGAAATCACAATATTTATCATTCTTTTCTTTTCCGCCTATAATAACTTTTTTGTTCTTATGAGTTGAAGGGACAGTTAAATCCATTGTGATATTGCTAAATGGAGATTGAAATCCAACTCGTGTTGGAACATTCATATTAAAAATAAATTCTTGTATTGATTGTTTAACTTGATTATAATTTAAATTATCATATTTTATAAAAGGAGCTAATAAAGTGTCAAAATTAGAAAAAGCTACAGCTCCTGCTGCTTCACCTTGCATTGTATATAAAAAATTAACAATTTGACCTAAAGCAGTTCTAAAATGTTTTGCAGGTCCGGAAGCAACTTTGCCTGGAACGCCGTTAAACCCTTTTCTTAAAAGCTCTTCTAAATCCCAACCAACACAATATGCAGATAATGCTCCTAAATCATGAATATGCATAAATCCATTTTTATGATATTCGCTTATTTTTTTATTATGTTTATCATAAATTTCATTTAGCCAAAATCTTTTAGTTATTTCTTGATGAATGTGATTATTTAAACCTTGAAGTGAATATTGCATATTAGAATTTTCTCGAACTTTCCAATCGTTGTTATTAATATAATCATAAATTAAATCCATAGTTTTCCCTCCTAAAAAAACTTTTAACACGATATATTGTATCATGATATTATATTAAATACAATATGTCGTATAATGGACAATTTAAGTAGAAAAAACTCAAATTCAATATTCAAAAAAATTAGACCTAAATGTTAAAAGTTGTATAAAATTAATTTGCTTTACGAATTATATTATGATATAATTTGTATGAAATTATTATAAAGGGGGAAAAATTATGAAAATACTTTTTAAAAACGCAAATATTTATCCTATTACATCTGAACCTTTTAAAGGAGATTTATTAATTGAAAATGGTAAAATAAAAAAACTTGGTAAAAATATTAAAGTTAAGGCAGACGAAATAATTGATGTAGAAGGAAAGTTTATTTTTCCAGGATTTGTTGACGCTCATTCTCATATAGGTGTTTTTGAAGAAGGTGTTGGTGAAGGTTATTATCAAGATGGAAATGAAATGACTGATCCAAATACTGCACAAGTAAGAGTAATAGATGCTTTTTATCCAGAGGATGCTGCTATAAAAAGGGCTTTAGAAGGTGGAGTTACAACAGTAATGGTTGTTCCTGGAAGTGCTAATCCTATAGGAGGACAAGGCGCAATTTTGAAATTTAAATCCAAAATAGTAGATGAAATGATTATTAAAGAGCCTGCTGGATTAAAAATGGCTATGGGTGAAAACCCAAAAAGAGTGTACGGTTCACAAAAAAAGTTACCTTCAACAAGACTTGGTAGTGTAGCTGTAATAAGAGAATATTTTTTAAAGGTTAAAAATTATATGAAAAAGAAAGAAAATGGAGAATTTAATGATTTTGATTTAAAAATGGAAATAGGAGAAAAAGTTTTAAAAAGAGAAATACCCGCAAGAATCCATGCCCATAGAGCTGATGATATAATTACCGCTATTAGATTATCAGAAGAATTCGGTTTTGATTTGGTAATTGAGCATGCAACTGAAGCTTATAAAGTTGCAGATTATATAAAAGAAAAGAATATTCCGTTAGTGTTAGGACCTTTATTTGGATTTAGAACAAAATTAGAATTAAAAGATTTGTCTTTTGAAGTTTTAAGAATAATTAATGAAAAAGGTATTTTAGCAGGATTAATGTGTGATCATCCGGTTCTACATCTTGAACATGCTAATGTACAGGCTGCACTTGGTATGAGATATGGAGCAAAAGAAGAGGATCTAATTAAAATGTTAACTATAAACCCAGCAAAGATATTAAAAATAGATGATAGAGTTGGTTCTTTAGAACCTGGAAAAGATGCAGATATTGCCATATGGAATTATCATCCATTTGATATCAGAGCAAAAGCTGAAAGTGTTTATATAGAAGGTAAAAAAGTATTATAATCACTCCCAACTCGGGAGTGATTTTTTTTGTTATATAACGTTAATATTATGGTATAATTATGATAACATAGAATGGGGGGATATTATGATTAAAAATCAATGGTATATAATACTTTCTTCTAATGAACTAAAAAAAGGAAATTTAATTGGTATTACTAGATTTGGTGAAAAATTAACTCTTTGGAGAGATGAAAATAATAATATTAACTGTATCTCTGATATTTGCTGCCACAGAGGGGCTTCAATTTCTCATGGAAAAATTTTAAATAATGGAGAAAGAGTTATGTGCCCATTTCATGGTTTTGAATATGACTCAACTGGAAAGGTTCAAACAATACCAGCAAATGGTAGAAATACGCCTGTTCCAGATAATTTTAAAGTAAAATCGTTTTATACATATGAATTGGCTAATTTTATTTGGGTTTGGTATGGCGATGAAAAACCTGATAATATCCCTTCATTTTTTGAAGATATTGATGATGAATTTTCGTTTGTAGAATTTAATGAATTATGGAACGTTCATTATAGTAGAGCTATTGAAAATCAATTAGATCCTATTCATGTACCTTTTGTTCATTATAATACAATTGGAAAAGGAAACAGAACTGTAATGGATGGGCCCATTATTAAATGGACAGATGATACCATGTTTTATTATTATATGAAAAGCAGAATAGAAGATGGAACCCCTGCTAAAAAGCCTAATGAATTATCTCAAGAAGATGTTAGTAAGGTTTATTTGGAATTTAAATTTCCAAATTTCTGGGAAAATCATATTGCAGAAAAAATAAGGGTAGTAGCAGCTTTTGTTCCTATAGACGATGAACATACAAAAATATATTTAAGATTTTATAATAAGTTTACAAAGTCAAAAAGTATTAATACTATAATCGGGTGGTTTGCTATACCATTTAATAAAAAGGTTTTAAATCAAGACAAAGTTGTAGTTGAAAAACAAATACCTAAAAAAAGCGAATTAAGAATGAATGAAAATTTAATTACCGGTGATTTACCAATTTTAGAATACAGAAGAAAAAGAGATGAACTAAAAAATAGGGAGGAATTAAATGAATATATGGAATCCTGAAAATTATCATGGAAAAGGCAAAAAAATTTTTTTTGAAGGATGGTATTTTAAGCATACTGATACTCTAAAAAAATATGTTTTTGCAGTTATACCTGGAATTTCACTTGGAAAAGATTCTCATTCTTTTATACAAATTATTGATAATAATAATTTTTCTAAATATTATAGATTTAGTATTACAGATTTTAAATATATAAATAATCCTTTTAGTGTTATAATCGGGAATAATTTTTTTTCTTTAGAAAAATTAGTTTTAAATCTTGAAGATTTTTCTGCTGATTTAAATTTTGAAAATATAAAACCTTGGCCTGTAAATTTATTTAATCCCGGTGCAATGGGACCATATGGATTTTTAAATTTTTTAGAATGTTATCATGGAATATTAAGTTTTAATCATAATGTACATGGTACTGTTACTGTTAAAGGAGAAAAAAAAGACTATAGTAATGGTAATGGTTATATAGAAAAAGATTGGGGAAAATCATTTCCAAAATCATGGATATGGGCATCATCTAATAATTTTGAAAATTATGATGCATCTTTTTCAGCATCAATAGCAAATGTTCCTTTTGGAAAAAGTTATTTTGTAGGATTTATAATAGGATTTTATTTAAATGGAAAGATTTATCAATTTACTACATATAATGGAGCAAAAATATATGATCTAGAAAATAATGAAAATAAAATATCTTTTAAAGTAGTAAGAAAAAAATATCTTATTGAAGTTGAGATAATAAAAAATGAAGGAAATATATTATTAGCTCCTAAAAATGGAGATATGATTGGTAGAGTAAATGAAAGTTTAAGTTCTGAAATAAAAATAGTATTTAAAGAAAATAATAATACAATATTTTCATCAAAAGGTATTCATGCAGGTTTAGAGGTAAATGGCGATATTATAATGGATATTAAAAATGATAAGAAGAGGAAAATATTTTTGAAAAATAATAAGTTTTAATATTAAAATTGTTTTATATATTAAAGTTTTATTATTAATTTTATCAGGAAGGGGATAGTTATATGGGTAAAAAGAAAATACCTGGATGGTTAAAGGTAGTTATTATTGTTATTGTTGCTATTATATTATATTTTCCTGGAGTTATTTTATTTGGGACATTTACAGATTACAATCCTAAAAATATTGAAAATATAAATATAGAAAGTTATTCAGAAAATATTGCCCCTGATGAATTAGTTATTTTTAATTGGAATATAGGATATGCTGGTTTGGGAAAAGATGAGGATTTCTTTTTAGATGGTGGTAAAACATCTGTTCCTTCAAAAGAAAGAGTAAGAAAAAATTTAGAAGGTATAGCTGAAATTTTAAAAAACAATCTATCAGATATATATTTGATTCAAGAAATTGATATTGATAGTCATAGAAGTAATAATATAAATGAATTAGAGTATTTAAAAAATAATGTTTTTGAGAATAATTATAATATAGCTTTTGCAACTAATTACAATGTATTATTTGTTCCTGTACCTTTTTCAAAGCCTATGGGAAAAGTATTATCTGGTTTAACAACTATATCAAAATATAAAATAGAGGAAGCTAAAAGGTATAAATTACCTGGAGAATATAGTTGGCCAACAAAGGTTTTTCAATTAGACAGATGTGTTATTTTATCTAGAATTCCTACAAATAAAGAAAAAGATTTAGTAATAATAAATATTCATCCTAGTGCATATGACTCTGGAGGAACTTTAAGAAAACAACAACTAGAATTTATTTTAAATATAGCTAATGATGAGTTTAAAAAAGGAAATTATGTAATTATAGGCGGGGATTGGAATAGTGAATTTACAAAAACAAACTTTAATTATACAGAAAAAAAACCAGAAAGTTATGTAGAATTACCAGAAAATATGAAAATTGATGGTTGGAAATGGGGATATGATATATCAAATCCAACTAATAGGTCAGTAGCATTTCCGTATAAAAAAGGAGAAAATTTTGTTACTGTTATTGATGGATTTTATGTTTCACCGAATATTGATATTGAATATGTAAAAACATTAAACTATGAATTTGAATATTCTGATCATAACCCAGTAATTTTAAAGGTAAAATTAAAATAATTATTATTATAAATATGAAAAATATATCCCATACATACGTATGGGATATTATTTTTACTGAGGATATTTAACAAATCCTATCAAGTAATGTTGATATGGCATTATTGGATTATAAGGTATTACTCTAACATTCCAACCGTATTGTCCTCTTTCGTCAACTTCAAATTCACCTTCGTATAAATATGTATCTTTATTGACTTCTTTTATTAGTTTCATGTCAAAAGATTTTAAAGAAACAATTTTATTATCTTCAACTTTTGCTAAAACTATTTGCGTTAATATCGAATCAGGTCCAATTCCTGGAGAATATACTTCAGCTTTTACTTCTATTTTTCCTCCTGTAGAGTATTCAACGTCTTCATTAACATTAGATAAAACCTTTATTCTAATGCCATCCCAGTTTCTCTCTAATATTTCCACCCAATTACTAAATTTCTTTGCAATAGAATAATTATCTTTTGTAAATTTTGTGCCTAATTCAGCAGCGGTCATATATAATTTTTGTGTATATTCTTTTAACATTCTATGAGTGTTAAAAAATGATGTAACAGATATTATAGATTCTTTCATTATTTTTATCCATTCTCTAGAAACACCTAATTCTTCATTATGATCATAATATAGAGGGACAATTTCTTTTTCTAATGTGTTATATATTGATGAACTATCAATTCTATCCTGTAATTCTAAGTCAATATAATCTCTTTCATCACCAATAGCCCATCCATTTTTACCATTATAACCTTCTACCCACCAACCATCTAGTACGCTGAAGTTAGGAGAACCATTCATTCCTGCTTTTTGACCACTAGTTCCACTTGCTTCCCTTGGCCTTCTAGGGTTGTTTAACCAAACATCTACTCCAGCAACTAAATGTCTTGCAACATTCATGTCGTAATTTTCTATAAATACTATTTTATCTTTAAATTCTGGCATTCTAGAAATTTCATATATTCTTTTAATTAATTCTTGTCCTGGTTTATCTGCAGGATGAGCTTTACCAGCAAATATTAATTGTACAGGTCTTTCTGGATTATTTAATATTTTACTTAATCTTTCTAAATCTCTAAAAATCAAAGTAGCTCTTTTATAAGTTGCAAATCTTCTAGCAAATCCTATTGTTAAAGCGTTAGGATCTAATATTTTTTCTACTTCTTCTAATTGTTCAACAGTTTCACCATGTCTCATTCTTTGTTTTATAGTTCTATTATGAACAAAATCGATTAATTTCTTTTTTAAATTTTTCCTTACATTCCATAATTCTTCATCAGGTATATTATCTATTTTTTTCCATAAGTCAGGATCATCAACTTTTTCATGCCAATCTTTTCCTAAATAATTATTAAATAAATCTTGTAATTCTTTTGAAATCCATGTTGTAGCATGTACGCCATTAGTTACATGTGTAATGGGAACTTCTACGGCCTCTAAACCTTTCCATACATCTTTAGCTAAATCTCTTGAAACTTCACCATGTAATTTACTTACACCATTTGCTCTAGAAGATAAATTTAAAGCTAATGCGGTCATTGAAAATAATTCTGAACCATCGGGTCTTATTTCTGCTCCTAAATCTAAAAATTCTCTTCTAGAAGCTTTTAATTGTGGATAATAATTTTTAAAATATTTATCCATTAAATGAAATGGGAATGCATCATGACCGGCTGGAACTGGAGTATGAGTTGTAAATACTCCGCTTGCCTTTACAGCTTGAATAGCTTCTTTAAAAGTTAGTCCTTCTTGAACTAATTCTCTTATTCTTTCTAAACCCAAAAATGCAGAATGTCCTTCATTCATATGCCATACAGATGGATTGTATCCAAGAGCTCTTAAAGCTCTAACCCCTCCAATACCTAATAATATTTCTTGTTTTATACGCATTTCTTGGTCTCCACCATATAATTGGTATGTAATCATTCTGTCTTCTGGATCATTTTGCGGTATATCTGTATCTAAGTAAATTAAATTAATTCTTCCAACTCGTAATTTCCATACCTTAGCGTATACTTTTCTATTATCCAATTCAACAAAAATATATAATTCATTTCCTTCTTTATCTTTTACAGGGACAACAGGGAAATTATCAAAATCATATGGGTTAAATATAGACTCTTGCCAACCTTCGGAGTTGATTCTTTGTTCGAAATACCCTTGTTTGTATAATAATCCTACTGCTACAAGAGGTATCCCTAAATCGCTAGATGATTTTAAATGATCTCCTGCTAATACTCCTAATCCACCAGAGTAGTTTGGGAATGATTCATGAAGACCATATTCAGCACAGAAATATGCGAATTCTCCACCTTTATATTCGCGATGAGTAGATTTAAACCAAGTATTTTCTGCTTTCATGTAATTGTCAAACTTTTCCATAACTAATGAATATAGTGCAATAATAGCATTATTTTCTGCAGCATCATTTAATTTTTTTTGGCTTACCCTTTTTAAAAATAGTATTGGATTTCTGTTTACTTCAATCCACAATTTTTCATCTATTCTTTCGAATATCTCCTGAGCATCATAGTTCCATGTCCACCAAAGATTTTTGCTTAATTCTGGTAATCTAGATAATTTTTCTGGAACTTTAGGTAATACATTAATTTTAGAAATAAATTCCATGGAAAGTCCTCCCTCCAAATTTTATTATCCAAATCATATTATACCAAAAAACATTGTTTTTTTTCAATAACTAAAGGAAATTAACTTTAATTAGTTTTAATTGTCAATATTTAACTTTAAAAACGCAAAATTCTCAATATGAAATGTATTAGGGAACATATCAAAAGGTCTTATAAACTCGATTCTATAAACTTCGTTTAATATATTTAAATCTCTAGATAATGTTGTTGGATCACAAGATAAATAGAAAATATTTTTAGGTTTCAATTGTAAAATTTTGTTTAAAACTTCTTTATCAATTCCATTTCTTGGAGGGTCTACTATTAATAAATCCACTTTTTTATCATATTGAGAAATAAATTCTTTAACATCCGCTTTAACAAAAGAAGTGTTTTTTATATTATTTATATTAGCGTTAGAATGAGCTGCTTTAACCGATATGACGTTATTTTCTACTCCTGTAACATGTTTAAATAAAGGTGCTAAATATATTGAGAATAAACCAACGCCAGAATATAAATCCAATAATGTACCAGAAATTTTTTCTTCTTTAATAATTTTAACAAATTCGTTTAAAACTTTTTTGGTTACATTATAATTATTTTGGAAAAAAGCTGTAGGTGGAATTTGGTATTCAAAACCATCGAATTCTTCTTTAATAACTCCTTCACCTTTTAATGTTTTATATGGTCCTCTTAATACAACTGAATCAGATCCGTTCATAACATGAATAATAGAATCTGACTTTATTTTTTCTTTTATTAATGATTTAAAATTTTTATAATTTGATATATATTCTGTTTTTGTAATGAAAATAGACATTAATTCATTTTTTGAAAATGATTTTCTTAATACTAAATGTTTAAATTCACCTTTTTTGGTTTTAGGATTATATATTTTTAAATTTAATGCTTCAAAAATTTTCCTTGTTTCGGATATTGTACTATTAAATTCTTTTGGTGCAATTAAACATTTTTTTATATCTACGATTTCATTGCTATTTCTCTTTTTTAATCCGATTTTAATATTTCCTTTATTGTATGAAAAGGCAAATTCCATTTTACTTCTATAACCTATAATATCATCTGATTCAAAAACGTCTAATACTAACTCATCATTTAGTTTTCCAATTCTTCTAATTTGTTCTTTTACAATATCTTTTTTAATTTTTAGTTGTTCATTATACTCTAAATCAAGCATTTGACACCCACCACATTCTTGGAAATGAGGACATATCGGTCTATTCCTGTATGGTGACTTTTCTAAATATTCTATAACCTCTGCAAAATATACATCCTTTTTATTATTTTTTACATTAATTCTTACAAATTCACCTGGGTAAGCATGTTCTATCATATATATTTTGTTATCATACCTGGCAAATCCATATCCACCGTTTACAATTTTTTCAACTACTAAATCAATAGTATTCATCTAATCACCTCTTAAATTATGATATAATTGTTATACATATTATATCATAAAGGGTGGTAAAAAAATGATTATAATACCTTATTTGAATTTTAAAGGTAATTGTGAAGAAGCTATGAATTTTTATGCTAAAGTATTTGGAGGTGAAATCACATACTTGATGAGATTTAAAGATGGTTCTGATGAATTTAAAAAAATTTGCCTGAAGAGAAATTAGAAAAGATAATGCATTGGGAATTAAAAATAAAAGATCAAATATTATATTTTTCTGATTATGCAGAGGTTGTGGAAGGAAATATGGTTTTTTTAAATATTAATTGCGAGTCTGAAGAAGAAATAATTAATATATATGAAAAATTAAGTGAAGGCGGAAAGATATATATGGAATTACAAGACACATTTTGGGGGGCAAAATTTGCTACTTTAATTGATAAATACGGTATAAACTGGAGTTTAAATTATCAAAAAACAGGTGAATAATATGGATTTAGAAAATTTAAAAGAATATTGTTTAAACAAAAAGGGAGTTTGGATTGATTTTCCATTTGATGAAGAAAATATGGTATTTAAAGTTGGATCTAAAATGTTTGCGTTAACGAACATTAATAGTGAAAGATTTTGGGTAAATTTAAAATGCGATCCATTTCTTTCAGAAAAATTAAGAGAAGAGTATAAAGGGATTATTCCTGGATATCATATGAATAAGAAGCATTGGAATACAGTATATATTAATGAAGATGTTCCTGATGAAAAAATAAAATGGTTAATAGATATATCATATGATTTAGTTTTTAAATCTTTGAAAAAATCTGAAAAAGATGAAATAAAGGGCTCTTAATGGCCCTTTATTTAATACCTAAATGTTCAAAAAGTTCATCATTTTCAATTTTTAAATTCCAATCATCTAATAATATTTTAGACAATATTTCTCTTCCGTTTCTATGCTCGACTTTTTCTATTATCATTTTAAATATTTCAGGTGTGATTTTGTACATTTTATTTAATTCTTCAAAAGTAAATTTAGCATTTGATATGTTTATTGGATCAAACATACACTTTTGAGGCATTAAAGGGCACGTTACTTTTTCTCTTTCTTTACCAAATTCAAACAACATGCCACATTTCTGACAATAGTATTTACCGATTTTCATTTCGCCAAATATATTAATAAAATCTATTATAATTTTTTTATCTAAATTTAGAAATTCTTTTAAATAATTAACTCCCTCATTTATAATATCTTTTAAAACATTTTTATCTTGCCAAACTTTTTCCGGATCCATAATAATAAAAGCGATATCTTGTTCGTTGATCCTTTGAGCAGTTTCACATCCACTTATTATAATAACAAAACTTTTTATTGTTTGAATTGGTTGATTAGTATAATTAATATTCCAATTATCTAAAAATTCAATATAGGTTTTAGCGAATATTTTTCCTAAATTTTCTGGATTTTTTATTATTTTTGCAAGAAATTTTTGAGGAATTTTAGGGTAATATAATCCAAACTTTTCAATTGCTTCTGGAGATTCAGCAGATAAATTTTCTACAGCAATTGGAGTGTTAATACACATATTAGTCATATAAGGACATTTTGGTTTATTCAATCTGAAAAATTTTTTGCAAGTAGCACACCAGTACCTATTAGTATTTGATTTCATGCCTTCGGGCAATGTTTTTAACTTTTCTTGAATCATCATCATTTTAGACATATTTTTCATATTCATTTTATTTTCCATATTACCCTCCTATAAAAAAGAAAAATTAGAAATATATAATATTATAATTTTCTAATTTTACAATAAATTTAGAAACTAATTAAATGAATCTAAATTTTATTCCAGGTTATTTTTTTACATGTATTTCATATTTTATTGAAGTTATGAATGTTTTGGTATTTATATTGCTATCACTTTGCAAGAAGAGGATTTATAGTTGATAAATAAAATTAAAACCTTTTTGTATTCAAATGTATATAATGTAGTGGTTATATTTTCTCTTTCATATTTACAATCATCTTTCTGTTCAAAATAAATAAAATTCTAATAAGTATGACTTTTTATTTTATATTCTCTCTTGATAGTAGTTTTGTCAATACTATACAACTTAATAAAAAAATAAATAATTTTGTAATATCATTTATTACAAATTAATTGGCATTAATTATATTTAAATATTTTTCATATAATATATAAATGTAATATTTGAATTATTTTTTTGAAATGATATAATAAAACAGGTGATAAAAATGAATTTTATAGAAAGAACATATAAATTTTTATTAGAACAAGATCTGGATCATACACATGATTTAGGACATATTTTAAGGGTAACTAAATTTGCAGAAATTATTGCTTTAAGTGAAAAAGCAAATAAAGAAATTGTTACTATTTCTGCATTATTACATGATATAGCTAGGCCTGATGAATTAAAAGGGGTTATTAAAGATCATGCTGAAGAAGGTGCTAAAAGAGCAAAAGAATTTTTGATCAGTATTAATTATCCATATTATGAAGAGGTTTATTATTGTATAAATAATCATAGATTTAAAAAACAAATTATTCCTGAAACTTTAGAAGCAAAAATTTTACAAGATGCAGATAGATTAGATGCTTTAGGGTATATTGGAATTGCAAGAGTGTTTATGCATAAAAATGGTGGAAGTATTAATGAAAGAATTAATCATTTTTATGAAAAAATTTTAAAATTGAAAGATTTTATGCATACAAAAACAGCTCGAAAAATAGCTGTTGGAAAATCTAAAATAATAGAAGATTATATTAATGGTTTAAAGGAAGAAATTGAGGTGTATTATGGAAAAAAAAGATAAAATTTTAAGCATATTAATGAAAACTAATACTCCAATTAAAGGAAAGGATTTAGCAGAACAAATAGGTGTAAGTAGGCAAATGATAATACAATATATATCAAAATTAAAAACAGAAGGTTATAATATTTCTTCAACACGAGAAGGATATATTTTAGAACGAGAAAAAGGAATAAGAAAAATGATAGCAGTAAAACATTCTTCTGATGAAATAGAAGATGAACTTTTTTTAATTGTAAAAGCAGGAGGAAAAATTTTGGATGTTGTAGTGGAACATCCAATATATGGAGAAATAAAGGGAAGAATAGATGTAGAAAATGAAAATGATATTATTAAATTTATGAGCTTAATAAAAACAACTAACGCAACACCATTATTGGAGTTATCCGGTGGAATTCACATACATACTATTGAAGTTAAAGATGAAGAAACTTTTGAAAAAGTAAAAAAATCTATAAAAAAATATTTGATATTAGAAAATTGAAAAGAGGGATAATATGAATTTTATTGATTTAAGAAGCGATACAGTAACAGTTCCTACTGAAGAAATGAGAAAAGCAATGTATGAAGCTGAAGTAGGTGATGATGTATATGATGAAGATCTTACTGTAAAAAAACTTGAAAATATGACAGCTGAAATATTAGGAAAAGAAGCAGGTTTATTTGTTCCTAGTGGAACATTTGGTAATCAGCTTTGTCTTTTGACGCATTGTAATAGAGGAGATGAAGTAATCTTAGGTGATGATTGTCATATTGTTCAACATGAAGCTGGTGCGGCTTCAATTATAGCTGGAGTGCAGTTAAGGACTATTAAGTCAAACAAAGGAATGTTGAGCCCTGAAGAAATAGAAGAAAAAATTAGAAAAGAAGAGGATATACACTACCCAAAAACAGGTTTAATAGCACTAGAAAATGCTCATTCAAATGGAAGAGTAATACCTTTAGAAAATTTTATGAAAATTAGAGTTATTGCTGATAAATACAATATCCCAATACATCTTGATGGTGCACGAATTTTCAATGCTGCAGCAACATTAAATAATAAACCAAAAGAAATTGCTAAATTTGCAGATTCAGTAAGTTTTTGCCTTTCAAAAGGATTATGTGCTCCGGTAGGATCTGTTGTAGTAGGTTCTAAAGAGTTTATAGAAAAAGCCAAAAAGAATAGAAAAATTATGGGTGGTGGTTTAAGACAAGCTGGTGTTTTAGCAGCAGCTGGAATTGTAGCTTTAGAAAAAATGAGATTTAGACTTATAGAAGATCATGAAAATGCTAAATATTTAGCAGAAAAGTTATCTAAATATGATTTTATTGAAATAATTGAAAAAGTTGAAATAAATATGGTATTTTTTAAAATTAATAAAAAGTTTGATAATAATGAATTTATTTTTTTTATGAAAAATAACGGCATAAAAATTAATCCACCTGAAGAAGGTATTTATAGGTTTGTTACCCATTATTGGGTTAAGAGAGAAGATTTAGATAAAGTTATTAATGTTATGGAAAAATTCTTTAAGGGTGATAACAATATATAAAAATCATTATGGTGATTTATTTTTTAAAATAGTTAATGAAAATGAATTTTATGACATATTAAATGGTATTGAAAAAATACCAAAAAGATCTGTTTATTTTTTTTCAGAATTAGATATTAATTCTTTTTATTTAAATAATATAGGGGAATTAATTATATACAATTGTAAAAAAGAATTGTCTTCTAAAAAAACATTTATTGATTTTTCACCAGATAATGAATTGATATATTCAATATTAAAATTATTAAAAAAATCAATTATTCCTATTACAATATGGGACTTAGTGAATTTTTATAAAAAAGGATACAAAATAAGATATTTAAAGGAAAAGGATAATATTTTGGCATTATATATAATGAATAAAAATGTGGTTGAATTTATGTTTTTTGAAGTAGAAAATGTTAATCTTATGAATCAAGCATTATATGATATATCAACATTTGTTGACGATACATATGTATTAAATGTTTATTCATATCAAAAAAAACTTATTAGTTTATTATCTTTAAAAGGAAGTATTGAATATAATAAATATAAGATTTTTAAATTAGATGGTTATGGTATCTATATTGGATCGCCACAAAAAAATGATTCAAATAAATTAATAGAATTTTTTGAAAAAATTTTTGAAAATTCTGAAACTTTAGCTACTAAATATGATGAATTTGATAAAACATCAAAGGATTTTGAAAAAATTATAGATTTATCAAGAAAAAATTATGGATTAAGAATATTAGTAGCTAAAAATAAAAATTCTATTATAGGGAATTGCGATATTTTTTGGAATATAACAAGAAAAAGGTTAGAGAAAACTGCAAAACTTGGGGTTAGTGTATTAGAAGATTATAGAAATATTGGTATTGCTACAACTCTTATTAATAATCATATTACTTGGTGTATAGAAAATTCAAATATACATAGACTTGAGCTAGAAGTTTTTTCAAATAATACTAAAGCAATATCTTTATATGAAAAACTTGGATTTTCTATTGAAGGAAAAAGAAAAGAAGCAGCATATATTAATTCTAAATATATCGATATTTTAATGATGGGTTATATAGTTGAACCAATAAGATTTTTTTTGTGAACTAATGTATATACATATACATTTTGTATATATAAAATTAATTTAAAAGTATCATTATGGCATATTTTTAACAATTAATTAATATTTGCTTTTCTATATTGTTATATTTCACATATCAATTTAAATTTAATTATAATATAATAACACCGTAGTGAATTATTTTTCATTATTGTGAACTTGTGAAAAAAATATCTAAATATGACTTTTTTTATCCATATTATAGAATGTGAAAAAAATATCTATTTTTCATATATATATATTTTTTGTATATAAATTTATCTCAAGGAGGGAACGGAATGTCCGTAGAACTTGAAAACAAGTTAAAAGAAGTAGAAGCTTATATTGATTCATTGGGATTAGAAGAAAAAGATAAAGTAACGAAAAGAAGTTATTTGATTCATGTGTTACATAAAGCACAAGAAATAATAGGTTATTTACCTATTGAAGTGCAAAAAATAATTGCGAAAAAATTGGACGTTCATGCTTCAGATGTATATGGTGTTGTAACTTTTTATAACTTTTTTAGTATGAAACCAAAAGGAAAATATCCAATTAATGTTTGTTTAGGAACAGCATGTTATGTTAGAGGTTCTGGGGATATTTTAGAAGAATTTAAAAAGCAATTAGGAATTAAAGAAAATGAAACTACAGAAGATGGCATGTTTAGTATTCATGCTGTTAGATGTGTAGGTGCCTGTGGTTTGGCTCCAGTTGTTATGATTGGAGATGAAGTGCATGGAAGATTAACAACTAAAGATGTAAAAAAATTAATTAAAGAGTATAAAGAAAAGGATAATAATTAAGGAGGGGTTTTTATGCCTAAAATAAAAAGTTTAGAAGATTTATTAAAACAAAAGGAATCCGCAAAAGATAAATTATCCTTAAGAAAAGTTGCAGAAAACGATAATGTAATTACTTTGAGAGTTGCTATGGGGACATGTGGAATTGCAGCTGGAGCTAAAGAAACATTTGATAAATTATTAGAAACGATAGAAGAAAAGAAATTAGAAAATATAAGAGTTATTCAAACAGGATGTATGGGTTATTGTCACGCTGAGCCTACAGTAGAAGTTGTTGAACCAGGAAAAGAACCAATATTATATGGAAAAATTTCTGGAGATAAAGCAAAAGAATTGATTGAAAAACATATTTTAAATGGAGAATTATTACAAGATTCAATTATAGGAGAAACACATACATCTATTAACGAATAAGGAGGGAATAAAAATGTCATCATATAAATATCATGTTTTGATATGTGGTGGTACTGGTTGTACCTCTTCAAAAAGTGAATTGATAAAAGATAATTTAGAAAATTTAATAAAAGAAAAAGGTTTAGAAAATGATGTTCAAGTAGTTAGAACAGGATGTTTTGGTTTTTGTGAACAAGGACCTATAGTAAAATTCTTACCAGATAATACATTTTATGTTCAAGTAAAACCTGAAGATGCGGAAGAATTAGTAAATGAACATATTGTAAAAGGAAGAAAAGTTGAGAGATTATTATATGTTGAACCAACAGAAAAAGAAAAAATTGATGAATCAAAGAAGATGCCATTTTATAAAAAACAAATTAGAGTTGCATTAAGGAATGCTGGTTTAATTAATCCTGATGATATAGATGAATATATTGCTAATGATGGATATCAAGCATTAGCAAAAGCATTATCAATGACTCCAGAAGAAGTTGTTGAAGAAATGAAAGAATCAGGATTAAGAGGAAGAGGTGGAGGAGGATTCCCAACAGGTTTGAAATGGGCATTTGCTCAAAGGGCACAAGGAGATATTAAGTATGTTGTATGTAATGCTGATGAAGGTGACCCTGGAGCATTTATGGATAGATCTGTTTTAGAAGGTGATCCTCATTCAGTTATAGAAGGAATGGCAATTGCTGCTTATGCAATTGGTGCAAGACAAGGTTATGTATATATTAGAGCTGAATATCCTTTAGCAGTAAAAAGATTACAAAATGCTATTAATCAAGCTAAAGAATATGGACTATTAGGAGAAAATATATTTGGAACAGATTTTTCATTTGATTTAGAAATAAGACTTGGTGCTGGTGCATTTGTTTGTGGTGAAGAAACAGCTTTATTAGCTTCAATTGAAGGTTATAGAGGAGAACCAAGAACAAAACCACCATTCCCAGCAAATAAAGGATTATGGGGAAAACCAACTATAATTAATAATGTTGAAACTTTTGCTAATGTAGCTCCAATTATATTAAAAGGAGCAAAATGGTTTAGAAGCTTAGGAACAGAAAAATCACCTGGAACAAAAGTTTTTGCTTTAGCTGGTAAAGTAAATAATGTAGGACTTGTTGAAGTTCCTATGGGAATTACATTAAGAGAAGTTATTTTTGATATAGGCGGTGGAATAAGAGGTAATAAAAAATTCAAAGCTGTACAAACAGGTGGCCCATCAGGTGGATGTATACCAGCAGAATATTTAGATACTCCAATTGATTTTGATACTTTAACTGCGTTAGGATCAATGATGGGTTCCGGTGGTATGATTGTTATGGATGAAGAAACATGTATGCCAGATGTTGCTAAATTCTACTTAGAATTCTCTGTTGAAGAATCATGTGGTAAATGTACTCCATGTAGAATTGGTAATGTAAGATTGTTAGAAACATTAGACAAAATAACATCAGGTAGAGCTACAATGGATGATTTAGAAAGAATGAGAATATTAGGAGAAACAATAAAAGATTCTGCATTATGTGGTTTAGGACAAACATCTCCTAACCCTATATTATCTACAATGCATTATTTCAAAGATGAATATGAGGCTCATGTATTAGATAAATCATGTCCAGCAGGAGTATGTAAGAATTTAATTACATATAAGATAGATAAAGAAAAATGTGTTGGATGTACAGCATGTGCTAGAGTATGTCCTGTAGAAGCAATAAGCGGTACTATTAAAAATCCTCATGAAATTGATCAAGAAAAATGTATTAAATGTGGCGCTTGTTATGCAACATGTAGATTTGGCGCTATAGAAAAGATATAGGGAGGAGGAAAAATATGCCAAAAATTACTATAAATTGTAAAGAAGTAGAAGTACCTGAAAATTATACAGTTTTAGATGCAGTAAAATCAGTTGGTGGTTATGTTCCAACATTATGTTATATGAAATTAGAAGATATAGGTGTTGAAAATAAACCAGCTTCTTGTAGAGTATGTATGGTTGAAGTTGAAGGTAGAAGGAATTTAGCTCCAGCATGTGCTACTCCAGTTGCCGAAGGTTTAGTTGTAAAAACACATTCTAGAAGAGCTATACAAGCTAGAAGAACTGCAGTTCAATTATTGTTATCTGATCACCCTCAAGATTGTTTAAAATGTCCAAAAAATGGTGAATGTGAATTACAAGATTTAGCAGCAGAATTAAATATCCACAATAATCCATATTTTGGAAAAATGTCTTTACATAAAAAAGATATTTCATCTGCAATTATTAGAGACCCAAATAAATGTGTTATGTGTAGAAGATGTGAAACAATGTGTAATGAATTTCAAACTGTTGGAGTTTTATCAGCAGTTAATAGAGGTTTTGAAGCTGTTGTTAATCCAACATTTGATTGGACACTTGAAAGTACTGCATGTACATTCTGTGGTCAATGTGTTGCAGTATGTCCTACAGGTGCATTAGTAGAAAGATCATATATAGATCAAGTTTGGGATGTAATAGAGGATCCAAAAAAACATGTTGTAGTTCAAACAGCTCCAGCAGTTAGAGTTGCAATTGGAGAGGAATTTGGATATGAACCAGGAACAATTTCAACTGGAAAATTAGTTGCTGCATTAAGAACTTTAGGATTCGATAAGATTTTCGATACTAATTTTGCAGCTGATTTAACTATTATGGAAGAAGCATCAGAATTTAAAGAAAGAATTGAAAATGGTGGATATTTACCAATGCTTACAAGTTGTTGTCCAGGTTGGGTTAAATTCTTAGAACATCAATTCCCAACATTATTAGAAATGCCATCATCAGCAAAATCTCCACAACAAATGTTTGGAGCAGTTGCTAAAACATATTATGCTCAAAAAGCTGGAATTGATCCAAAAGATATTGTTGTTGTATCAGTAATGCCATGTTTGGCTAAAAAATATGAAGCTAATAGAGAAGAATTAAGAGATTCAGGATATCAAGATGTTGATTATGTAATTACAACAAGAGAGTTAGCTGATATGATTAGAGAATCAGGTATTAATTTCCAAAACTTACCTGAAGAAGAATATGATAGCATCTTAGGTGAATCAACAGGAGCTGCAGATATTTTTGGTAGAACTGGTGGTGTAGCTGAAGCAGCATTAAGAACAGCATATGAATGGATAACAGGTGAAGAACTAGGAAATGTAGACTTTGAAGCTGTAAGAGGATATGAAGGAGTTAGAATTGCTGAAGTTGATTTAAAGGGAACAAAAATTAAAGTTGGTATTGCTCACGGTTTAGGAAATGTTAGAAAATTATTAGAAGATATTCAAGCTGGAAAAACAGAAGTTCATTTAATTGAAGTTATGGCATGTCCTGGCGGATGTGTTGGTGGTGGAGGACAACCATATCACCATGGAGACTTTGATGTAATTAAAAAGAGAACTGAAGCAATTAATAAGATTGATAGAGAAAAACCAATAAGAAAATCACATGAAAATCCATCAATTAAGAGAATTTATGATGAATATTTAGGAAAACCATTAAGCGAAAAATCACATCACTTGTTACATACAGAATACTTTGAAAGAGAATGGTTATGATATAATATATAGGCGGGGATTCCCGCCTATATTTTAATTAGGAGGTAAAAAAATGTATACATATGGATTAATATTGATTTCAGATAGCGAAGAAAGAGCAATTTTTGAAGCATCAAAAAGAGCTTTGAGATATGGTGATCATAATGTGTCATCATGTATAAACTATTCTAAAGAAGAAAAATTATTTGAAGATACTATAAAAGAAATGATTTCAATGTATCAGGGTTTAAAAAATGCCTCAGAAAATATGATAAAAAGATTTGAAGGTAAAGTTCCGGAAGACGATTATATTTTAAATCAGTTAAGAGAAAATATAAAAAGATATGAAAATGGATCATATGCTTATCCTGAAGAATGGAGATTAGTTTTTCATGATGGAAATGAATTTGAACATATTGATGATTATAAATACTTTGAAAAAATAAAGAATAGTAATAATCCAGATAATATTTATTTATTAATAATTGATATTCCTTAATGATGGCTTTTGCCATCATTTTTTTTTAATTTATTTATTGTGATATAATTTTAATTGGAGGTGATAATATGAAAAAAAATATTTTTCTTTTATTAATTTTATTTGTTTTTGTTCTCTTTGGATGCACACAATTAGTATTAGAAAAATATTATGTAGAAGGATATTTTAAAGATGATTATGGAAATGGAGAATTGGGAGGTTGGTGGTCTCCATTTGTAGTTGGGGCATTTCAAAATGGAGAAGTAAAGGGATATGATATTGCGAATGAAGGAGATACACATGATGATTATTTTAAAATTGAAAATTTAGCAGCTGGCGAATATACTTTAAAGGTTTATACAAATTATTCAGATGAAATGAACATATCTGACTTATGGGATGACACGCCTAATGCAACTAAACATATTAATTTAACTCAAAATGCTAGTATAACTATATTATTTGGAATGGATGAATAGGAGGGGATAACATTAGTTATAGAAAAAAATTTATTATTTTACTTTTATTTTATGTGATAATAGTATTTTTGACTAAATTTTTTGATTTTAACTTAGATAAATTTCCTCATTTAGAAGATCAGGGAGCTTCTTGGTATTATTGGAAGCTTCCTCATGCCAATTTTTTATCAAGAATAACAAGTTGGGGAGGATATTTATTACATCAAATTACTATCTGGTTTTTAACATTTACAGCTTTAAAAAAACCTGATAAAAGGGAAAAAGCATTAAATTGGTTATATATTTCTAATATTATATTTGTATTATTACATTTTATTCAAACACATTTATTTTATGATGGAATTGCACAAGATGTGCCAATATGGACTAGTCAATATTCTGTAATAGTGATGTTGGTAATTTTACTTTTTATGTTGGAAGAAAAAAGAGGATTGTTTTTTGGTAAAAAAATTGGAATAAAAAAAGAATATATAAATAATGTAAAAAAATGGCATGGTATTTATATTAGTTGGGCAATAATTTATACTTTTTGGTTCCATCCTATGGAAGGAGATATAGGATTATTACTAGGTTTTATATATATGTTCTTATTATTTATACAGTTGTCTATGATTTTTACTCCACTGCACGCAAATATTTATTGGATTACATTATTAGAAAGTTTTGTAACGATACATTCATTATCTATAGCATTGCAAAATAATCAAGAAATATGGCCAATGTTTTTAATTGGTTTCTTATTTATGTTTGTAATGACATATCAATATGGCTTAAAATTAAAAAAATCGGTTTATATAATTAATTGGATATTATATATACCCTTAGTAATTTCATTATATTATTTTAGAGGATTTAATAAATTATATGAATTATTATTTATTCCTTCAGCATTATATGGAGGAGTATTATTAATGTTTATAGTGTATAATTTATTGTATAGATTAAAATATAATAAATAAAAGTTTTAGTAAATAATAATATATGTTATGAAATTGTATTAAAACCGGCATTTAAGTATATGCCGGTTTATTATTTGAATATATACTAATTTATGATATAATAATCTAATAATATTAAAAATGGAGGGAAATATGAGCAATAACGTTTATATATTTGGACATCAAAGACCTGATACAGATAGCATTACAGCAGCTATTACATATTCATATTTAAAAAATCAAATAGATAATAAAAATTATTATATTCCTTTTAGATTAGGTGAAATAAATCCTGAAAGTGAATTTGTATTAAAATATTTTAATGTAGATAAACCCGAATTGTTAGAACATGTGTATATTCAAGTAAAAGATGCTATGATGAAAGATGTTATTAAAGCTAATATAGATTCTACAATTTTTGAAATAGGTAACATGATGCTTGAAAGACAGATAAAAAGTATACCTATTGTAGATATTCATAATAATTTAAAAGGATTGGTTACAGAAAGGGAATTTGCTAGGTATTTTTTAAATGAAATTCAAAATTTTTCCTTGGAAGAAAATCCGCCAAAGGTAAAAGATGTAATAAAGACAACAAATGGTAAATTAATTGTTGGTGATGAAAACAAAAAGTTAAAAGGTTGTCCGACAATTGGTGCAATGACAGCAGATGAGGTAGAAAGATACGTAAAGAAAGATGATGTTTTGATAACAGGTAATAGGGAAGATGTACAAAGAATAGCTATTGAAAAAGAAGTTAGTTGTTTAATAATTACAGGTAATTTTATTCCAAATGAGGAGATTATTAGTTTAGCTAAAAGTAAGGGAATTCCTATTGTAATTTCACCACATCCAACATATGTAACAGGTAGATTATTAAGGTTAAGTACACATGCTGAGAGAATTATGGAAAAAACGCCGTTAACAACTCATCCTGAAGAAATATTAAAGGACTTTGAAGAAGAATTAATGCAAGATAAAAAAGGTATAGCAATAGTTGTTGATGAAAATGGTAAAGTAGAAGGTATTATTACAAGACATGATTTGATAAGACCAAAAGCAAAAAAAGTAATATTAGTTGATCATTCTGAAAAATCACAAACAATAGAGGGTATTGATGAAGCAGAAATATTGGAAATTATAGATCATCATAGATTAGGGGGATTAGAAACAGGGCTTCCAATAACTGCACACATCAGACCCGTAGGATGTACTAATACAATTATATGGGATTTATATAAAAAAAATAAAATTATACCTCCTAAGGAAATAGCAGGATTGATGATATCTGCTATTTTGTCTGATACAATGATGTTAAAATCACCAACCACTACAGATGAAGATAGAAAAGCTGTAGAAGAAATATCTAAATTGATAAATATAGATTATTATAAATATGGAATAGAAATGTATAAGGCAAAGACAAATCTTGATGGATATTCTGAAAGAGAAATTTTAGCCATTGATCTTAAGGAAACGAGATTATTGAGAGGATTAATTGCTGTTTCGCAAATTGAAGTAATAGATCCAACAAATTTATTAAATAAAAAAGACTTAATAATTAGAGAAATGGAAAAAATATCTAAAGAGAGAAATTATTTATTATTTTTATTTTTATTAACCGATGTTTTAAATGAAGGATCTTATGTATTTTCTGCAGGACAGTATAAATTAGCTGAGAAAATATTTAAAAAAGATTTTGAAAATAGAGTTGTGTTTTTAAAAGGAATTGTATCAAGAAAAAAGCAGGTTATGCCGTTAATATTTAGGAATATATAATACCTGATAAAAATTATCTATATTTAAATAACTGTAAAGATACTATTAAAGAGCGTTTTGGGCGCTCTTTTTTTATTTTTCTTTATTTTTAAATTATGAGAAATTACAGTATATTATAAGGGAATAAATATAATAAAGTTTAAAAATCTTAATTTTATTTATAAGCATTTTTATATTATAATAATATTAGAATTTTCTAATATTATTTTTAGTTTATTTTAGGGAGATGATATTTTGGACGAATGTAAATTAATATCTAACGTATTTAAAAGTTTATCACACCCGGTTAGGTTAAAAATTATTAGACTATTGGAGAATGAAAAACTTTCTGTTTACGAATTAACTGATAAACTAAATTCAAGTCAATCGAGTATATCTCAACATTTAAAGATTTTAGAGGAAAATGGGATAATTACAAAAGAAAAGCAAGGTAATATAGTTTTTTGTAAATTGAAACATAATGAAGTTTTAGAACTTTTGTATGACGGAAAAAGAATTATTTCACAAGAATTAAATGAAGCAAAAAATATTATAAAAAATTCATAAAATCTTTAAAAGGAGGGAGTATTTTGAAAAAGTTTATTTCAACTTTTTTGACCTTATGGGTAATCTGGATTGCTTTGACGGGATTTAGCACTCCGGAATTACTTACAGGTTTATTAGTTTCCTTGATATTATCTTTTGTAATATCAAAGGTTGTAGACTATGCTTTTGATTTTACAATTATCCCAAAGCTTTTCGTTTTTGTATTTGTTTATGTACCAGTATTTATTGTTGAAATGGTAAAAGCAAATATTGATGTAGCTGCAAGAGTTTTAAATCCAAAGTTACCGCTTAATCCTGGATTTGTAAAAATACCTACAAAGTTAAAGGGGAATGTAGGAAAATTGACTTTAGCAAATTCAATAACTCTTACACCAGGTACCATTTCAATTGATGCAGATGAAGAAAATATTTATATTCATTGGATTGATGTAAAAAGTGATTCTCCCGAAGAAAATCAAAAATATGTATCTGGAAAATTTGAAAAAATCTTAGGGGGGATATTTAAATGAATACATTGATCGGCGTTTTAATTTTTATAGGTGGATTCTTTTCTGTTATTAGATTAATTCAAGGGCCAACTACCCCAGATAGAGTCGTTGCTGTTGATACTTTAAATGTTATTATAACAGGTACAATAGTATTTTTATCTTTTCTTTTTAAAAGTGAATTATATTTAGATATTGCATTAGTATATGGGGCATTATCATTTATTGAAACGGTTATAATTGCCCGATATTTGGAGGGGAAAAAATGAGTGCTATAGGATATATATTTATGATAATAGGTGCTCTGTTTTATGTTTTAGGAGGATTAGGATTATATAGAATGCCTGATGTTTATAATAGACTTCAAGCAGCAACAAAAGCTACAACTTTGGGAACATTCTCATTGGTATTAGGAGTAGGAATTGCACAACCTGAATGGTTTATTAAATCATTGTTGATAATTATATTTTTGACTATTACTAACCCTGTTGGAAGTTCTGTTTTGGCAAAGGCATCATATATTTATGGTGCAAAACCATTTAAATTAGTAAAAAATGATTTAGATGAACTCTACCAAAGTAGAGGTGATGAAAATGCAAATAGTTGAAATTTTAGTAGGAATAACTCTTTTAATTTTTGCTTTTTTGGCAATTGAATCTAAAAAAATTATTAATTCAATAATATACTTATCAATTCTAAGTATGTTATCAGTTATTTCTTTTGTATTTATGAAAGCTCCAGATGTTGCGATTACTGAAGCTGTAATAGGTTCTGGATTAGTAACTGCAGTATTTATATTTACCCTTTTTTCTATTAAAAAGGTTGGTGATAAAAAATGATGAAAAGATTAATTGCAATATTATTAGTTGGAGTATTAGGTTTTTTCATTTTTACTAACTTGTATTCTGAAGGGAATGGAAAAGTATTTCCAAAATTTGGTGAAGTTAAAATTTCTGAAAGAGTTTCTGATAAATTTGTAAAAAAGAATGTGAATGGAAATGTAACTACAGTTGAGTATAAAGTAACAAAAGATGCTGAAAGCGGTTCTGCTAATATGGTAACTTCAATTGTTGTTAATTACAGATCTTTTGATACATTAGGTGAAGTAACTGTATTATTTGTTTCAGCATTGGGAGTTGGATTATTATTAAGTGGAAAATCAAGAATGAAATTTAAAACTCCTCCCAACTTTATTTTAAAAGCTGCAGTAAGAGTTGTAGCTGGAATTATACTCATTACAGGTGTTTATATATTTATTCATGGTCATTTAACTCCTGGTGGTGGATTTCCAGGTGGCTCTATGATCGCATCAGCTATATTATTATTCTATATTTCTGATGATGAATTTAAAACAAAAGTTAAAGCTTTTAAATTTTTAGAAGGAACTGCAGGTAGTTTATATTTGATTTTTGGTTTATTAGGTTTAACCATGGGTGGATATTTCTTATATAACTTTATTCCAACAGGAGTTGTTGGTGAGTTATTGAGTGCTGGTATAGTTCCAATTGTATATATATTTGTTGGATTAAAAGTAGGATCTGAGCTTTCAAATTTAATCTCAGATTTTCTCTCAGAGGAGGGGAAATAAATGATACAATACTTATTTATTGGATTGATTTTAATAGGAATGTATGGTTTATTAACACAGAAAAATCTTATAAAAATAATAGTTGCTTTAAATGTATTAGAAGTAGGAGTTAACTTATTTATTATATCTACAGGTTACGTGAAAGATGGAATTGCCCCCATATTATTTAGTGGAGCAAAAACAAATGTGGGAAATTTTGTTGATCCATTACCTCAAGCTTTAGTTTTAACTGCTATTGTTATTGGTGTTGGTGTTACAGCTCTCGCATTAACAGTTGTAAGAAAATTATACGAAAAATACGGAACACTAGAACTTGACGAGATGGGGAGTGAAAAAAATGATTAATCCTGTCTTATTGATAGCTATACCATTATTATTTGCTTTTTTATCAGTAATGTTTAAAAAAGCTGATAAAGGTTTATTAACAATTGCAATATTTTTTAATTTAATTGGAGCATTTTTGTTGAAAGAAACTGAAGTAATTATAGGTGGTTGGAAACCTCCTTTTGGAATTAACTTAGTAGCTGATCAATATTCTATTTTTGGATTAATAGTTTTAAACATTGTTTTTGCTTTAACAGTATTTGCTTCTTTTTCATCAGTGAAAAAATATTCTACTGTATTATTAGTATCTTTAGCTTCATTAAATGGTTTATTGTTAACAGGAGACTTATTTAATTTATTTGTATTTTTAGAAATTGCTTCAATTTCAGGATACATTTTATCAACTATGACAAAAAAATATAAGGGTACATTTAACTATATTGTTTTAGGTGCTCTTGGTTCAAATTTATATTTATTAGGATTAATTATTTTATATGCTACTGTTGGAACATTAAATATGGCAGACATGGCCACTAAAGTTCCAATGATAAATAATAATGTTCTATTATTAGCATTAACATTTATTTTTGCAGGCTTTGCAGTTGAAGCAAAATTAATTCCGTTCAATGGATGGGTAAAAAATGTTTATGGAAATGTGAATGATTTAAGTGGAGGTATTTTTTCATCAGCATATTCCACAGCATTTATATTAGTTTTTGGAAGAATATTTACAGAAGTTTTTCAATTGAGCGAAACATTAAAAGTAGTATTCTTAACAATATCAGTTTTAACATTTATTTTTGCTGAAGCAGCTGCATTTGAACAAAAAAATATTAGAAAGATACTAGCTTATTCATCTGTAGCTCAAGCTGGTTTAGCGGCAACATTATTATTGTTTGGATTTAAAGAAATTGCTATGATGCAAATTTTAAATAATTCATTAGCAAAAGTTGTAATGTTTACAATTGCAGGTGGAATTTATCTTGCAACAGGTACAGATAATTTGGATAAATTAAATGGATTATTCAAAAAACAATTTTTACTTGGATTAGGATTTACAATTTCAGCTATGTCTTTAATAGGATTGCCAATTTTTTATGGATTTTATGTAAAAATATTATCTTTAACTTCAATAATGAAATCTGGTAACTATATTGTTCCAATTTTGATATTATTAGCAGCTTTAATAGAAGGAGTATATTATATAAGAATGTTAGTAAAATTATGGAATCCAAAAGATGGAGAAGTTACTGGACTAAAAGTTGAAAAATGTATAAAATATGCTTTATTAGGTGTTATAGTTGGTGCATTTATTATCTACATTAGTATTAATCCACAATTTGTCACAGAAGGTATGATTAATTACCTTTCCAAGATAGCGGGAGGGATGTGATGTGAATATAAATATACTTTTAATTTTTATATTACTAAGTTCATTTGCAGTATATTTAATAACAAAGGTTAATAAAAAGTTAGGATCATTTTTAACTATTATTATTTCATTATATTCAGTATTTAATGTTTACTTTTTAAAAGAATCAGCAAATGAAGTATTCAATTTGTTTAATTATGGTGATTTTTCTTTAAATTTAGTAACTTCTAATTTTGCTTGGTTTTTTGGAATAACTGTTATGACTGTATTTGCATCAGTGTCATTCTTTATTCCATATTGGATGGAAAAATTGTCTCATCCGGCATCATTTAATATGTTATTCTTAGGTGCAATGGGTGGAACATTAGGAGTATTTTTTGCTAAAGATTTCTTAACATTATTTATTTTCTGGGAAATAGCTGTCTGGGCATCTGTATTTATTATTGGTTTTGGAAGTTCTAGAAAAGCTTCATCAATATATTATGCTGTAAGTACATTTGGCTCATTCTTTATGCTATTTTCATTAATATTAGTTTATACAAAATATAATACATTTGATATAAAAATGGTAATAAATAACTTATCAAATGATCCTAAATTTGCAATGCTATTTTTCTTTACAGTAATATTAGCAGGATTGGCAGAATTAGGTATTTTCCCATTTCATGTTGTAGCGCCTATTTCACAAGGTAATGCTCCAATAATTTATTCAGCAGCGTTAGCAGGCGGGATTGAAAAAATGGGAGCATTTGTAGCATTATTAGTAACAGCAATTTTGCCTTCAGCAAATGTTTTTTCAACAGATTTAAAAATAATGGGATATCCATTTGAAAATTATATTTTAATGGTTATTGGTGGAATAAGTATTATTATAGGTACATTAATGGCTATTAAACAAGATGATGTAAAAAGATTAATAGCATATTCATCAGTAAGTAACGCTGGATATATATTAATTGGTTTAGCAACAATGAATCAATTTGGTTTTGCTGGTGGTATGATGCATATGTTTAATCATGCTATAGCTTCAGCAGCAATGTTTTTAGCTTTTGCAGGAGTAGCATATAGAACAGGTACAACAAAAATATCAGAATTAGGTGGTTTAATATTTAAAATGCCTTTAACATATGCTGCATATTTATTAGCGATTATTTCTGTAGCTGGTATTCCTCCTCTAAGTGGATTTGCATCTAAATGGATTATTTTCCAAACTTTAGTTAGAGGTGGGAATGTATTTATTGCTTTTGCAGCATTCTTTGGAAGCGTTGGCTCATTCTTATATGTATTTAGACCATTAGCAGGTGCATTATTGGGTCAATTATCACCTAAATATAAAGATGTAAAAGAAGTTCCAATATTAATGCAAATTCCATTAGTTGTATTATCTTTATTATCATTACTATTTGGAGTATATCCTGGATTAATGTTAAGGTTTATTGGTGAAATAGAAACTACTTTAAACATTAAACCTATTGTAGTTGAAGGATTTAAAGTATTTGGTCCAAGCGGCCAATGGGATTCATTCATAGTAACATTAGTGTTTGCTGGTGGATTTATTGCAGCATTGATTTTATTTGCATTATTACCAAAATCAAAAAAAGTTGGATTAATGGATACATATACATCATCTGAATTTATTTATGATCCAGATAAATATCATTATTCTCAAAGCTTCTATGCGCCATTTGAAAGAATGTATAAAAATCACCCATCTTTTGAAAAGTTATATGAAGCAATTGCTATGAGAGTAGAAGAATTTGGTAAATTAGTAAAAACATGGTTCTTTAATGATAATCCTGCTTATACTGTATTTTGGATTTCATTAATAATTACAGCGATTATTATGTGGGGTGATAAAATATGACAACTTTCTTTTCAGCTATAGGAATTGTATTACTTGCTTTCTTTTGGCAAACAACTTTATCAGGAATAGCTAGAAAAGTTGTTGCGAAGGGTCAAAAAAGAATGGGACCTCCATTTTATCAACAATTTTTAGATATATTTAAGTTATGGAGTAAAGGTTCAATTTCTCATGGATTTATATATGATTTTGGAGTTATTATGGCTTTGGGTGGAACTATGGCAACATTGATTTTTGTTCCAGCAGGAAATTTTGTAGTTTTTAAGGGATTAGATAGTTTCTTTGTAATTACATATTTATTAGCTATTGGGTTATTAGGAATGGCTATGAGTGCATCAGGTTCTGGAAACCCTTGGGCAAGTATTGGGGTTATGAGAGGATTAACACAAAACTTAGGATATGAAATGCCATTTTTAATAGTAGTTTTATCTTTAATATATGGTTATAAAACTGGTTCAATATCAGGTATTGCTCAAGCACAACAAGGAATGGGTATTTTAGGTTGGAATTTATTTAGAATGCCATTAGGAACAATAGTAGCCTTTATTTCGTTACTAGGTATGTTAGGTAAAAAACCATTTGATACTCCTATTGCTCCTGCTGAAATAGCATCAGGTCCATTAGTAGAATATAGTGGGAAACATTTAGGTTTGTTAATGTTACAACATGAATTTGCACAATTTATTGAAGTAGGATTATTTGTTAATTTATTCTTAGGCGGAGGAACCGTAATAACATTTTTAATTAAATATTTCTTTGTATATATCTTAGCAACAATGATTGGTAATGTTATGGGGAGATTTAAGATTGATGAAGTTGTAGCGTTTTATTTTAAAGTTCCACTATTATTAGCATTTATACAAGCTTTAATTATAATCTTCACCGGTTTGGGGGTGAGCGTATGGCTTTAAATGAAAATGAAAAAATTAATGAAATAGATGTTAATGAATTAGATTGTAGAGATACAAAAACATTCTGGGAAAAATTCGGAAATATATTCAGAAGTAAATCATTATGGATGTTACATTATTGTACTGGATGTGGAGCTATAGAATTACCTCCAACAATGACTTCTAGATTTGATATGGAAAGATTTGGTATGGGGCCAATGGCTACACCAAGACAAGCAGATGTATTATTGATAACTGGTTATTTAAGTGTTAAAACTTTAAGAAGGGTAATTTATACATATGAGCAAATGCAAACTCCAAAATACGTTGTAGGTTTTGGGTCCTGTACTTTAAATGGCGGAATTTATTATGATTCATATGCGGTTATATCAAGATTAGATTATTATCTTCCAGTAGATTTATATATAGCAGGTTGTATGCCAAGACCAGAAGCGGTAATGAATGGATTTAGGACATTATTAGATATGATAAACAAGGGCGATGCACAAGGCTGGAAGAGATATTTGAAATATAATGATTGGTATAAGAGAAACCAAATTAGAGCCCTTGGGGAGGTGTATGTAAAAGATGAATTCCATGAATGATATTATTAATGATTTAAAAAATAAATTTAATCCAATAAATTTTGATATTGTGTCAGAAAAACAATTTGCAATTGATGTAGAAAACGAAGAATTACAAAGTATTTTAGCTTATTTAAAAGCCCAAGGTTGGAAACAATTAACATTATTAACTTGTATCGATTGGATTAAAGAAAATAAATTTCAATTAGTTTATATTATATATAACTGGGATAATCCAATTACAATTAATGTTAGAACAAAAATAGATAGGGATAATCCTAAATTTAGAACAATAACTTCTATTTATCCAGGTGCAGAATATTATGAGAGAGATGTTCATGAATTTTTTGGTGTTGAATTTGAAGGAAATGAAAAATCCAAAAAACCTTTATTCTTAGAATTATGGGATGATATACCACCACTAAGAAAAGATTTTGATCCTTTAGCTTATTCAAAGAAAAAATTTGATGTAAGAGATTACAAAGTAGATTTCATTCCGAAAGAAGGTGAAGCAGAATGAAAAGAGAGTTGAAATTATTTTTAGGTCCTAACCATCCAGGTATGCATGGAAATTTCAGTGTTCACTTATATGTAGATGGCGATATTGTAGAAAAGGCTAGACCATTACCTGGAATGCTTCATCGAGGTTTTGAAAAATTAATGGAAAGAAGATTATGGATGAATAATCTTGCATTAATTCCAAGAATTTGTGTTCCTGAACCAGATATAAATGAAATGGTATATGCAATGGGAATTGAAACATTAGCAAAAATAGAAGTTCCTGAAAGAGCACATTGGATTAGAATGTTAATATTAGAAATGGCTAGAGTAGCAATTCACATGATGTCATTTGGAGGTATTGGTGGCCCTACAGGATTATATACTGGTCCTAACTGGGCAATCTCAGATAGAGATTTAATTCTTGATATTTTTGAAGCAATAACAGGAGCAAGAATTTATCATATGTATATTGTTCCAGGTGGTGTAAGAAAAGATTTACCAGAAGGAATAGAAAAGAAAATAGAAAAATTAATGGATGATATAGAAAGACGTTTACCTGAATATGAAGATTTAATTTTAAGAAACCCTGTAATGGAAAAAAGACTTAAAGCAGCTGCCCCTTTATCAGCTGAAGTATGTTGGGAATTAGGAGTTACAGGTATTGGATTAAGATCAACTACAGGAGAAGCATATGATATAAGAAAAGTTGAACCATATGCAAGATATGATCAAGTAGAATTTGACGTTCCTGTTCATAAAGGTGTGTCTTTTGCATATGACAGATTATCTATGAAATTTGAAGAAATAAAACAATCAATTAGAATTATAAGACAAGTTTTAGATAAAATGCCTAAAGAAGGTCCAATTAGAGCTAAAATTTCAAGAGGAAGTGCTTTAAGGTGGAGAGTACCTAAAGGTCAAGTATATGCTCATGTTGAATCTTCTAGAGGAGATTATGGTTACTTTATTGTGTCCGACGGAGAAAACAAACCATACAGAATAGCTGTTAGAGGTGCTTCTTATCCTCAAGGATTATTAGGTATTGAAAAATATTTACCAGGAACTAGATTAGAAGATGTTGCTATATGGTTGGATACTATGGGTGTATGTTCTCCAGAAATAGATAGGTGAGGTGAGAAGATGTCAGAAAGAAAAAAAAGCTTTTTTGCTCCAATAAAAGCATGGAAATATATGACAAAAAAACCTGTTACAATTCCAATGGATAATATTTTAAAGGAACCTAGAGAAGCTGCTGCTAATTATAGAGGTTTTCATAAAAATGATTGGGACTTATGTATCGGATGTGGTACTTGTTCAAAAATTTGTCCTACAGAAGCTATAAATATGATTAATATACCTGAACTTCCAGATGAAGAAGGATCAAAACCTGAAAGACCAGCAATTGATTATGGAAGATGTACTTTCTGTGCATTATGTGTAGATATTTGTACAACAGGATCATTAACAATGTCAAAAGAATATATTCATATTGATACAAATCCTAACTCATTCTTCTTTTTACCAAAAAAAGATGGAATTCATCAAATTGAATATGAAGATGGCTATACAAGAACAGAAGATACAGATTTGTTAGATTTAGAAAGAATACCAATGGAAATATTAGATGCCGATACAAGAAAGAAAACATTCTTAGAAGTTGTAAAAGGATTTTCAAAACAACAAGCAATAGAGGAAGCAGCAAGATGTGTTGACTGTGGAATTTGTACAAAAACATGTCCTGCTCATATGGATATTCCTGATTATATTAGATCAGTATATGAAGATGATGTAGAAGAAGGTTTAAGATGGTTGTATAAAACAAACCCATTACCTTTAGTTTGTGGAAAAATGTGTACTCATAAATGTGAAACTGCATGTACTATAGGTCATAGGGGAGAAGCTGTATCGATAAGATGGTTAAAAAGATATATTGTCGATCAAATTCCTGCTGAAGAATATGATAACGTATTAAAACAAAAACAACAAATAATTAAAAAAACGGATAAAAAAGTTGCTATTATTGGTGGAGGTCCTGCTGGTTTATCTGCTGCATATTATTTGATATTAATGGGTTATGATGTAACAGTTTATGAAGCAGAAAAAAGACCTGGTGGAGTTTTAAATTATGGAGGACCAACATATAGATTGCCATTAGAATCATTTGAAAAAGATTGGAAATATATTGAATCATTAGGAGTTAAATTTAAATTTAATACAAAAGTTGGTGTAGATGTAACTTTTGAAGAATTAAAAGATAATTATGATGCAGTATTTGTTTCCACTGGATTTACTTTAGGAAGGACAACAGGTGTTCCAGGAACAGATCATCCAATGGTTAAACAAGCTATGGTTATTTTAAAAGAAATGAAGTATTATGTAATTGGTGATGGACCAAAACCATATATCCCTAAAAAATTAGTAGTTATTGGTGGGGGTAATGTTGCAATGGACGTTGCCAGAACTATGGTTAGATTACAAAATAAAGAATATGGAAAGTCAGAAGTTCACGTTGTAAGTTTAGAAAGAACATTAGATGAAATGCCTGCTGATTGGGATGAAAAACATGAAGGTGGAGAAGAAGGTGTAATTTTCCATACTGGTTGGGGTCCAATAGAAATAGTAACTGAAGGAGATAAAATTAAAAAAGCAAGATTCAAGAAAGTTTTATCAATTTTTGATGAAAACGGAAGATTTAATCCAAAATATGATGAATCTCAAACATTAGAAATTGAAGCAGATATGGTTGTAGAATCAATTGGTCAAATGCCTGATTATTCATACTTACCAGAAGACATAAAAGAGAAAATTACTATAGAAAGAGGAAGAATAAAAACAGATGAGTATAATCACGTTTTAGGTGTTCCTTGGTTATTTGCTGGTGGGGATATAGTAAATGGTCCGGATATTATTCATGGAGTTGCGGACGGTCATAAAGCTGCACAAGGAATAGATTTTTACTTAACGGGTTATGAAAAATAATAATAAACGGAGTGGATATATTCTACTCCGTTTTTTTATTAACTCTATATATAGTATTGTAAATTATATTTTACACTAAATTTATTGATTTTTATTTATATTTTGTGTAATATATTTTAGAAAAAAATTTGGGGGGTGGTTAAATGAAAAAAATTAAAATGAATTGTAAAATCCTCCATAATAACTTTTTATTGTATCTTCAAAAACATATTATAAAAAATTTAAAATTTCTATCTTTTATATACCTCTTATTAAAAATCTCTCAAATTATTTTCTTCATTCATCCTCAGAATATTTTAAGAATCTTCTTATATCCTTTAAATTCCTCTTTAAACAACTTCCAGTTTAATCCTCATCTAAAAAGTTTTTCTCTTACAATATCACCACCTTTTTATTAAAAAAACTAATTAAATCTTAACCAATTAAATTCTTATAATATTAATAATTTTATTATATTTTTATATAGGAGGGGTATTATGAGTGAATATGTTAGTGTGTCTTTACAAGAAGATCGAAGTGAAGGTATGGGGACAGGGGGATTAATATTATTAGGATTACAACATACCTTCACAATGTTTGGCGCAACAGTATTGGTGCCTTATTTAACAGGTATACCTGTAAATGTAGCGTTATTTACAGCTGGACTTGGAACATTATTATTTCATTGGATCACAAAATGGAAAGTACCAGTATTTTTAGGCTCTAGTTTTGCATACATTGCTCCAATAGTTGCAGTAGTAATGCATTATATGAATGAAGCTGGACTTGGATATAATAACATTCAAGATGCAGTAGCAGCTGGAGTAGATTTAAAACCATACTTAGCCTATGCAACAGGTGGAATATTTTTAGCAGGTTTAGTAAAGTTTGGTTTTGGAATATTAATTAAGTTTATAGGGATAAGGAGATTTGAAAAATTATTCCCGCCAGTAATATCAGGAACAATGATAATATTAATAGGTTTAATATTAAGTCCAGTAGCAATAAATATGGCAAGTGGAAATTGGTGGATAGCATTAGTATCTTTATTTACGGCAGTAATAGTAAGATTATATACAAGAGGATTTAGTAGATTAATACCTGTTATATGGGGGATAATAGTAGGGTATATAGTAGCAGCAATAACAGGAAATGTAAGTTTTGCAGAAGTAGGAACAGCAAGTTGGGTAGGAATGCCGGAAATATATTTACCAAAATTCTCATGGTATGCAGCAGCTGCAATAGTACCAGTAGCAATTGCACCATCAGTAGAACACTTCGGTGATATATTTGCAATATCAGCAGTAGTAGGAAAGAAATTCTATGAAGATCCAGGAATGCATAGAACATTAATGGGCGATGGTCTTGCAACATCATTAGGAGGATTTTTTGGAGGACCTGCAAATACAACATATAGCGAAAATACTGGAGTATTAGCATTTACAAAAGCATTTAATCCATGGATAATGAGAATAGCAGCATTCTTTGCAATATTATTGGCATTAATACCAAAAGTAGGAGCATTAGTAAGATCAATACCTGTACCAGTAATGGGTGGAATAGAAATATTATTATTCGGTATGATTGCAAGTATTGGTGCAAAAACATTAATAAACAACCAAGTAAAAGTAGAAGGGAAAAATCTAGTAACAATGTCATTAATGTTAGTAACCGGTTTAGGTGGAGCTGTTTTTCAAGCAGGAAATTTTGCTTTACAAGGGTTAGGTCTTGCTGCTGTTGTTGGAGTAATTACTAATTTATTATTAACTATAACTGGAGCTTCAGAAGATTAAAAATTCCCCATCAAATGATGGGGACTATATATCTTTTCTATAATACATATTTTCAAAATAAATATTTTGTATAGAAGAATAAACATTTTTTCGAGCATTTTCCAAATTAATATTAGTTCCAACAACAGAAATTACTCTTCCTCCATTGGTTACTATTTTACCATTTTTGTATATTGTACCCGAATGAAAAATCGTAGCTGTATTATTTATATCAAATTTAATATTATAACCCGTATCATATTTTAAAGGATAACCTTTAGAAGCTAACACAACACAACATGATATTTTATTATCCCAAATAATTTCTGTTTTATTTAAATTTTTATTAATTATATTATTAAGTATATCAAATAAATCAGATTTAAGCAATGGCATCATAGCCTGAGTTTCTGGATCTCCGAATCTAACATTATATTCTAATAAATAAGGTTCATTGTTTTTTATCATTAAACCTAAAAAGATTACACCTTTATAATTTAGTTGCTCTGATTTTATTCCATTAATTGTAGGGAGAATTATTTTTTCTTCAATCTTTTTCATTAATTCATTATCTAATTTTGGATGTGGTGAAATTGCTCCCATTCCACCTGTATTTAATCCTTTTTCTCCTTCATTTATCTTTTTATGATCTTTTGCGCTTTGGAAAAATTTATAATTAATACCATCAAATAATAAGAAAATAGACATTTCATAACCTTCTAAAAATTCTTCAATAATAATTTTTTTTCCTGAACCTGAAAAAATATCTTTAATCATAAAGTCATATATACATTTCTTTGCATCAGAAAAATTGTAGGCTATAACAACCCCTTTTCCTGAAGCTATACCATCAGCCTTTATAACTATTGGGAATTTTGCATTTTTTATATAATTTAAAGCAGAATTATAATTATTGAAAACACTGTAATTTGGACTTTGAATATTATATTTTTTACAAAAGTTTCTAGAAAATTCTTTAGATCCTTCTAACATTGATGCTTTTTTATTAGGACCTATGATATTTAGTCCTAAATTTTCAAATTTATCAGCAATACCTTCTATTAAGTATTTTTCAGGTCCTACAATTGTAAGATAAACATTATTTTCTTTTGCAAAAGTTGCTATTTCATCAATATTTTCAATTTTAATATTAATGCATTTTTTTTCATTAGCAGTCCCGCCATTACCAGGTACACAATAAATTTTATCAATTTTATTGCTTTGTGCTAATTTCCAAGCTAAAGCATGCTCTCTACCACCATTTCCGATAATCATAACATTCACATTATCACCTCTAATGTTTGAAATGTCTCATATTTGTGAATATCATATGAATTCCTAATTCATTAGCTGCTTTTATGGAATCTTCATCTCTAATTGATCCTCCTGGTTGGATAATTCCTTTAATATTATATTCAGCTGCTTTTTTTACTACATCATCAAAAGGTAAAAATGCATCGGAGGCTAAAACAATTCCGTTTTTCCCTCTATCTAATGCTTCTATAGCAGCCCAAATTCTATTTGGTTGCCCTGTGCCTATTCCAATAGCCATTTTGTTTCTTGAAACTACAATAGCATTTGATTTTACATATTTAACTACTTTAAAAGCAAAAATTAATTCTTCTAATAATTCATCATCAATTTTATTTTTAGTTACAATTTTTAGCTCATTATATAACTTAAGATCTCTTTCCTGTACTAAAATTCCACCATCAATAGAACTATATTCTAATTTTTCATTAGGAGGATTATATACTTTTATTATTCTTAAATTCTTTTTTTTCTTTAATATTTCCAAAGCATCATAATCATAATCAGGAGCTACTATAATTTCTAAGAATATTTTATTTAATTCATTAGCAGTATTTAAATCAACTTTATGATTAAAAGCAACAATTCCACCAAAAATAGATATAGGATCGCAATTGTATGCTTTAATATAAGAATCATAATTATCTTTGCCAATAGCAACACCACAAGGAGTTTGGTGTTTTAATGTACAACAAGTTAATTCTTCAAACTCATTAACAATTTTCCAAGCTATATCAATGTCTTTATAGTTGTTATAAGATAACTCCTTTCCATTTAATTGTTCAATAGTATTAAAAAAGCCATTTTCTATTGTATTTTTATAATATGCAGCATTTTGATGTGGATTTTCTCCATATCTAAGTTTATTTTCTTTTTTTAAAGGTAATGATTTATAGTTTGGAAAATTAATATTTAATATTTTATTAAAGTATGATGATATTAAAGAATCATAATAAGCTGTTAAATTAAAAGCTTTTGAAGCAAGATATAATCTTGTATTATCATCAACAGCATTTATATTTTCTTTAATTAAATCAAAGTCATTTATATCTGTTAATACCAATGTATTTTTATAATTTTTAGCAGCAGCTCTTAACATAGCTGGACCGCCAATGTCAATAAATTCTATTAAATCATCTATTTTATTAATTTTTTTAATCATTTCTTCAAAAGGGTATAAATTAACATATACTAAATCAATTTTTTGTATATTAAATTTTTCTAAAATTATTTTATCATCATATTTTGCTAATATACCCCCGTGAATATTAGGGTGTAAAGTTTTTACTCTACCATTTAATATTTCAGGAAAATTTGTGATTTCTTCAACTTTTTTTGTTTTTATTCCTTTTTTCTCAAGATATAATGCGGTTTTCCCTGTGGAAATTATTTCATAATTATGTTTAATTAATTCTTTTGCTAAAATTTCTAAATTATCTTTATAATATGCTGAAATTATAGCTCTTTTCATTTTTTCACATCCTTCTTAAAATTTTATCAATAACTTTTGGATAAAGTTTATGTTCAATTTTATGTATTTTTTCTTCAAGAGAATGTAATGTGTCTTCAGTTTCTATTTTTACAATATCTTGAGCAATTATTTCTCCTCCATCTAATTCATTATTAACGTAATGAATAGTTACTCCTGTATATTTTACTCCGTAATCATATGCTTTTTTTATAGCATTTAATCCTTTAAATGCAGGTAATAATGATGGATGAATATTAATAATTCTTTTTGAAAAGAAGTCTACTATATAGTCAGGTAAAATTTTCATATAACCAGCTAAAACAATTAAATCTGGTTTTTCCTTTTTTAATTTTTCAAATAACTTTTTATTATATAAATCCCTATTTTCAAAATTTTTATAATTTATTATTTCATAATCTACATATAAGTTTATAGCTCTTTGTAAAACATATGCTTCTTTATTTTCGCTTATCAATTTTATACTATATTTATTCCTTAATTTATTAACTATTGCTTCAAAATTAGAACCATTTCCTGAAGCTAAAATAATAATTTTTTTTTTCATTTTTATCACCACTGCAATTCAATTTTTTCTTTTCCTTTTTTAATAATTCCTAACTCAATAATTTCTTCATCATATAAAATATTTTTAATTATCTCTAAATTTTCAGGTTTCAAAATATATATCATACCTATACCCATATTGAAAGTTTTAAATGATTCTTGCAAAGAAACTCCAGCATTCAAAATTTCATGAAAAATCTCATGAAAATCCCAGTTAACATGTATTTTTGCGCATAATCCATCCGGTATTACTCTTGATAAATTTTCAATAATTCCACCACCGGTTATATGAGCTGCAGCATTTATATAATTTCTAATACTTAATGTTTGATTAACCATTAATTTTGTTGGTGCAATTAATTTTTCAGAATAGCGTAATTTTTTCTCTTCTAATAATTTTCTAACTAAGGAATATCCATTTGAATGAATTCCATTAGATTTTAACCCAACTATAATATCACCATCGTTTACTTTGTTTTTTCCTAAAATTTTTTCTTTTTCTACTATACCAACAGCAAAACCGGCAACGTCTACTTTGTTATTTATCAGTAATCCAGGTAATTCTGCTGTTTCTCCTCCAATTAATTGACAATCAAATGTATTCAATATTTTAATTAAATAATTTAAAAATTCTGCCCCTTCTTCGCTGTTTAATTTCCCTGTAGCATAATAATCAAGAAAAAATAAAGGTTTAGCTCCGACACATACTAAATCATTTAAAACCATTCCAACTAAATCTTGAGCAGCAATATCCCATCTTTTTTCTTTTTCTAATAAAATCATTTTAGTTCCAACACCATCAGTACTTGCGACTAATAATGGATTATTATAATTTTTTATAATTTCTCTAATATCAAAAATACCAGCATACATATCGGCATTATCTTTTAATTTATTTTTAATTTTAAATAACATTTTATTTGCTTCGTCTATATTTACTCCACTGTTTTTGTAATTCATATAACACCTCACTATTAATTGTTTTTAAAGCAATTTAAACAATAATAATTGAACTCTTCTTTTAATATTTTTTTTATTCCGTTAATTGAAACATATCCTATTGAATCAGCTTTTAATTCGTCTTTTAATTCTTTTAATGAAAGTTTATATGCAATTAAATCTTCCTTTTTAGGTATATCAACCCCCCAATGACATGTATTTATTACCTTAGGACTGCTTACTCTAATATGTATTTCAGATGCACCAGATTTTCTAAGCATACTAACAATATTTTTCATAGTTGTACCTCTAACAATTGAATCGTCAACTAAAATAATTCTTTTCCCTTCTATTACTTTAGAAATAGGAGGTAATTTTCTTTTGACTCCAATTTCTCTATCTTTTTGATTTGGTGCAATGAATGTTCTTCCTACATATCTATTACGCATTAAACCTAATTCAATAGGTATTTTACTTTCTTTTGAATAACCTAATGCAGCTGATAACCCACTATCTAAAACTGGCACAACTATATCAGCTTCTACAGGATTTTCAATTGCACATATTCTTCCTAAATCTTCTCGAGTTAGATGAACATTTCTACCAAAAATATTTGAATCTGGTCTGGCAAAATAAATATGTTCAAAAAAACAATATTTTTTTTCTTTTGTAGGTATTTTGAATTTTTTAATTCCTGATTTTGAAAATTCTATTGCTTCTCCTGGTAATACTTCGAATATATTAGCATTATTTGGATCTAAAAAGTTAAACCCACTATCTTCTGAAGAAATATAATATCCGCTTTCTGATATATAGTAGTATAAAGGTCTATATCCATATTTATCTCTTATTGCAATTAATTTGTCTTTAAATAATAAAAGTAATGAATATGAAGGCCTAATATATTGAAATATTGTTTTAGAAATTTCTTCAATTGTCCACTTAGAAATATCTTTATTAATATTTTTTATAAGTATATGAAGAATTAATTCAGTATCACTATCAGTTAAGAAAATAGTGCCATTTTCTTCTAACTCTTTTCTTAAGGTTTCAGCATTTTCTATTTGACCATTATGTGCAATAGCAAAGTGTTCGTTTTTATACCTTACATGAAAAGGTTGTGCATTTTGTATATCAGATTTACCTTTTGTAGAATATCTAACATGACCAATTGCTAAATCGCTAAACATTTTATTATAGTTTTCAAAGACATCTATAACCATTCCCATTCTTTTGTGTACTTTAATTTCATTATTTGAAACATAAGCTATTCCTGCAGATTCTTGGCCTCTATGTTGTAATGCTATTAATCCTTCAATAACAAAAGGAATTGAGTTTTCGTTATTTTTTAATACAACTCCGAAAACACCACATTCTTCCATTAACATATTTATTCCTCCATATATACTTTAATTGAATTAAAGTATAGGTTATATAGTTCTTCGAATTCAAATTTCCCAAAACCAAAATTTATACCATAGTCTCTTGGCATAACTTCACCTATACATTTAAATTCAACTTTGTGCAATTTAAGTAAATCTTCAAGAAAAATGCTTTTTTCTGGAGGGACAGAAACTAAAAATCTAGATTGATTTTCTCCAAATATTTCTTCTAAGGTATTTCCGATTTCTCCGTTAAATCCAATGTTTCCATTTAATGCGGATTCTAAAATTGCAATAGCAATACCTCCTTTAGAAACATCATGGACGGAATTTACAATGTTATTTTTTATTAAACTTAAAATAGCATTATGTATTTTTATTTCATAATCTGGATTTACGGTATCAATTTCTCCAAATATCGTATTTTGTAAAATTTTTTGGTAAATACTTCCTCCTATTTTCGATTTATCTAAATGTACTTTTCCAATTAAATATACTTTATCCAAGGGTTTTTTAAAAGTCATATCCATAATATTATTTATATTAACTTCTCCAACAATTCCAATAACGGGTGTTGGTAATATTGCTTTATTTTTAGATTCGTTATAGAAACTTACATTTCCTCCTGTAACAGGTATGTTTAATATTTTACAAGCATCTGCTATTCCTTCAATGCTTTTTTCAAACTGCCACATAACAATGTCGTCTTCTGGGTTTCCAAAATTCATGTTATCTGTTATACCTAAAGGAATAGCACCTACTGATATAATATTTCTAGCAGCTTCAAAAACAATATTTTTACTTCCTTCATATGGATCTATATATGAATAGTAACTATTTCCATCAATAGCTACCGCTATTCCTTTATTTGTACCTTTTAACCATAATACAGATGCATCGGCTTTACCTGGTTTAATTAAAGTATTTGTACCTACCATATAATCATACTGTTCAAAAATCCATGATTTGTTAGCTATGTTTATATTTTTCACCATTTTTTTCAACGCATCTTTAAGATCTATATTGATCTTGATATTATTATGCTTAATTTCCTCAATGTATTTTGGTTTTATAGTTTTTCTATATAACGATGGAGCATCTACTAATGAATATATTGGTATATCTGATAATAAATTTCCATTTTTATATATTTTTATATTTTTTCCATTAATTGTTTTTCCAATAATACTAAAATCTAAAAAATATTTATTAGCTATTTTTTCTATTTCTTTTTCTATACCAGGTTCAACTAAAAAAAGCATTCTTTCTTGAGATTCTGAAAGTAATATTTCCCATGGTTCCATATTTGCTTCTCTTAATGGAACATTTTCCATATATAATTCACATCCTAAATTTCCCTTAAAAGACATTTCAGATGAAGAACTTAGTATTCCGGCTGCCCCCATATCTTGACATGCTAAAACGCCATCTATTTTTAATATTTCCAATGTAGCTTCTATTAAATTCTTTTCAGAAAATGGATCTCCTATTTGTACAGAAGGTCTATCATCTTTACCGGATAACTCTTTAGAAGCAAAAGAAGCACCATGAATACCATCTCTTCCTGTTTTTGAACCAACATATACATATAATTTTTCAGGAGCATTTGCTTTTGAAGAAGATAATTGATCTTTTTTTACAATGCCTAAACACATTACATTTACTAGAGGATTCGAATTAAAACTGTCATCAAAAAAAGTTTCTCCAGAAACTGTTGGTACTCCAATAGAGTTTCCATATCCGCTAATTCCAGAAATTACACCTTCAAATATATTTTTTGATTTTTGATCTATACCAAAGCGCAAGGAATCTAGTAATGCAATAGGTCTTGCTCCCATGGCTAAAATATCTCTAACTATTCCACCAATTCCTGTAGCAGCACCTTGATATGGTTCAACAGCACTTGGATGATTGTGGCTTTCTACTTTAAAAACGATTGCGAAATCATCTATAGTAACATATCCTGCATTTTCACCATCAATATTTTTTGGAAGCTTTTTTAAAAGATCTTTTGAGTGCTTGTATCCGCAATGTTCTGACCATTGTGCGGAATACATATATAATTCTAATTCATTTGGTTCTCTTTTTAAATCTTTTTTTATTTTTTCATATTCAAAATCTTTTAATCCTAATTTTTTATAAAATGTATTCATTTTCAATTGACCTCCTGATAGAGAGTAAAATTTCTCTTCCATCACCATTTCCCAATAAATTAACGGAATTTCTTTCCGGATGCGGCATCATTCCTAAAACATTAAATTTTTCATTATATATACCAGCTATATTACCAATTGATCCATTTGGGTTTTCAATATATTCAAAAGCAATAAGATTTTTATTTTTTAATTCTTCATAGTTTTCAATATAATAATTTCCTTCTCCGTGAGCAATAGGAATTATTAAATTGTTTTTTTTAATATGTTTAGTAAAAATAGTATTTTTATTCATAATTTTTAATTCAACATCTTTACAAATGAATTTCAATGATTTATTTTTTGTTAATGCCCCTCGTAAAATACCAGCTTCAGTTAAAATTTGAAACCCATTACAAACACCTATAACATAACCTTTATTGTTTAAAATATATTTTTCAATTTCTTTCATTACTGGTGAAAACCTTGCTAACACGCCTGCTCTTAAATAATCTCCATATGAGAAACCGCCAGGTATAAAAATAAGATTATATTTTGATATATTTGTGAAATCATGCCAAACGTATTCTGTATTAAAACCACACATTTTTAATGCAAATTCCGCATCCCTATCACAATTTGTTCCTGGGAATACAATTATTCCAGCATTTATCATAGTTCTATCTCCTTTAGTATTTTTAATTCAAAATTTTCTAATACGGGATTTATTAAAGTATTAAATGTTATATCTTCAGCAATTTTTTTGGCATTTTCAATATTATCAGTAACTATTTCAAATTCAATTAATTTTCCAAATTTAATATTATTAACAGGATAATTTAATCTTTTTAATACTTTTTGAGTTGCTATACCTTGAGGATCTAATATTCCATTTTTTAATGTGATTAAAGCTTCAAAAATATATTTTTTCATAAATTTATCCTCCTTAAAAATTCTTTATATTTATCTATTAAGTTACCTTTATTTTCTCTATATATATCTTTATCAAATGATTCCATTGTGTTTTTATCCCAAAATCTACATGTGTCTGGAGAAATTTCATCGGCTAAAAATATCTCGTTATTATTAATTCCAAATTCCAATTTGTAATCAACTAAAATTAAATTTTTTTCTAATAAAAAATTAGAAATAATATTATTTATTTTTAATGAATAATTTTCAATTTTTTCTAATAAATTATTTTCAATTAAATTTAAAGATAAAATTATATTTTTACAAATCATTGGATCACCTAATTCATCATTTTTTAAAGAGTACTCTAATATAGGATTTTTAAATTTAATACCTTTTTTTAAACCATATCTTTTACAAAAACTACCTGCTGTATAATTTCTAACAATTACTTCTAAAGGTATTATTTTTCCTTTTTTTGCTAAAAAAGAGTTTTCGTCAATATCTTTAATAAAGTGAGTAGGTATATTTTCCTTTTCTAACATATCAAAAAAGAATTTTGAAATCTTTTTATTTATTTTTCCTTTTCCGCTTAATGAGTCTTTTTTTAATCCATTAAAAGCAGTAACATCATCTTTGAAAAAAATTATTACTTCATTTTCTGTGAATTCAAAAATTTTTTTTGCTTTTCCTTCATATAATAACTTTAAATTTTTTGCATTCATTTTTTTCCCTCCAACTCTAATATTCTTTTAGCAAAAAATGCAGCATTTTTCATTCCGTGATTGCCTATTCCCATCGTTGCTACAGGTACCCCTTTTGGCATTTGTACCATTGATAGTAATGCATCAATTCCTTTTAAAGGACCAATATCATTAGGAACACCAATTACAGGAAGTGTTGTAAGTGCAGAAATTACTCCAGGAAGAGCTGCAGCTAACCCTGCTACTGCTATAATAATGCTAAAGTCGTTAGGGAGATTCTTTATATAATTTGTTAAATCCTCGAGATTCCTATGAGCGCTAAAGATTTTAAATTCATATTCTATACCCAATTCATTAAATAATGCTAATCCTTGTTCTACAAATTCTTTATCAGAATTACTTCCTGCAACAACAAGAACTTTTGCCATTTTATCCCTCCTATTTTTTAAAAAATAAAAGCGCCTCTCAGGAAGAGAGGCGCGATTATAAATAATACCACACCCCTCTCCCTGTAGTCAGACAGTTTACGGCTGTCTGGTAGAGACTCCCAAACCATATTATTGGGATTATACAGGAAGAGGAAATAATAATATTAAATTTTAATTTTATACACCGCGATTTTATCAAAAATAATATGAAAAGAAAATAAAATCAAAATTAAAAATATGTAAATTAAATATATTTTTAAAAAAACAAATTTTACATAATTTAAATATTTGATTTATTGATATTTAATCTTTTTTTTGATATTATATATTTCGGTTGTGATGCCCCCATCGTCTAGCGGCCTAGGACATTGGCCTTTCACGCCAAAGGCACGGGTTCAAATCCCGTTGGGGGCGCCAGAGAAGTGGGTGCTTAGCTCAGCTGGGAGAGCGTCTGCCTTACAAGCAGAAGGTCGTAGGTTCGATCCCTGCAGCACCCACCATTTTATTAGAGGCCAGGTAGCTCAGTTGGTAGAGCACTGGACTGAAAATCCAGGTGTCGACAGTTCGATTCTGTCCCTGGCCACCAAAAAACCCCCTAAATTATCAGGGGGTTTTTTAATTTTTGCGTTACATTTAATTAATTGATTTTTAAGAAAAAATTGTGTATTATTTTCGAGAATAAATTATTTTTTGGGAGGTGGTTAAGTTGGAAAAAGTGTTAAAAGATACTTTTCTAAGTAGGTCTCTTACTGTTATTAATGATTTAAGTATTGATGAACAACTTTTTTTGTATAATCAAACCCGAAGATTAAAAGAAAAATGGTTTAATAAAGAAGATGTTTCTGAATTTATGATTAAAGGAAATGTTGGTATTTATATTGTATTTATCGAACCTAGTACAAGAACTAAAGAATCTTTTATAAATGCTGCAAAATTCCACAAAAATGCTAAAGTAACTATCTTCGATTCAAATCTCTCCTCCTTTAATAAAAATGAAAGTTATGTTGATACGTTTAATATGCTAACCGGTTATAGTGATTATTCAATTTTTATTGTAAGAACAAAGTTAGAAGGTACTTGTAAGTTACTTGAAAAATCCGTTTCTGATTTTGCTGTTAGGAATAACCTTATTGTCCCTTCTTTTATAAATGCTGGTGATGGAAAGCATGAACACCCTACCCAAGAACTCCTCGATGAATTTACCTTCCTTGAAAAAAATAATTTTGATAATTCTTATATTCATATAGCATTAGTTGGTGATCTTTTGCACGGAAGAACTGTACATTCAAAAGTTAATGGATTAAAAATTTTTAAAAATGTTAAAGTGGATTTAATAGCTCCTCAAGAAATTTTAATGCCAAAACATTATATAGAAAAAATGAAATCAAATGGATTTGAAGTTAGAATATTTGAGTCAATTGAAAAATATTTAAAACAAAAAGATATAGCAAATATTTGGTATTTTACAAGACTTCAATTAGAGAGAATGGGAGAAGATATTTTAGAAAAAGAATTTTTTTTGAGAAAATCTGTAACTTTTAAAAAAGAATTCCTTCCTTTGCTTCCTCAAGATGTTAAATTTTACCATCCTTTACCAAGACATAAAATTTATCCTACTATTCCAACTTTCCTTGATTCATTACCATTAAATGGTTGGGAAAAACAAGCAATTAACGGATATTGGACACGTATAATATTATTATCTATGTTTGGAGGCGCATTAAAATACAATTCTAACAATAATACAGATATTTGTAATAATGAAGAGTATATAATTAGTGCTCCAGTAATAAATGGAACAAAAGGTGTCCAAAAAGATGGAAAAAGAGGTATTAAACCTATAGAAAATGGAACAGTAATTGATCATATTGCAAAGGGTAAAGGAGCGGATGAAATATTTTTAACAATTTTAAAAATAAGAAAGATTATGAAATTTTTTGATATTGATAGTGCAGATGGTATTTTTAAATCTGAAGACGGAAAATTAAAAGGATATATAAGCTTACCTGATAAATATTTATCAAAAAGAGAAATTAAAAAGCTTTCTGCAATTTCTCCAAATATTACTGTTAATATAATAAAAAATTCAAGGGTAACTGAAAAATATAGGATAAAATTACCGCCTAAAGTGTATGGATTTGAAGAATTAAAATGTAAAAATGAAAATTGTATATCTAATCCTATTCATGGGGAAAATGTAAAAGGCTCTTTTATAAGAAATAATAATGGGGAACTAATTTGCGAATATTGTGAAACCCCTCACGATTATAATGAAATATGGGATATTTAAGGTGATATTATGCTTTTAATAAAAAATGCTAAAATTATTTCACATTCTACTAAAGGTAATTTTAATATATATATTGAAGAAGATAAAATAATTGAAATATCTAAAATAATAAAAAAAGTAGATAAGGTTATTGATGCAAAAGATTTAATCTTAATACCTGGAATAATTGATATGCACACGCATTTAAGAGAACCTGGTTTTGAATATAAAGAAACTATATATGATGGTTTAAGAGCGGCAGTTCATGGTGGAGTTACAACGTTAGGTATTATGCCTAACACAAATCCTGCTATGGATAATTTAGAAATATTAAATTTAATTTTAGAAAAATCTAAAACAATAGATTTATCAAATGTAATACTTATTCCCTCGGTGACAAAACAAAGAAAAGGTATAGAATTAAATGATTTAGATAATTTAGGTAAGAAAGGTTTTACTTTTTTTTCTGATGATGGAGACCCAATTTTTAATGATGAGATAATGTTTAAAGCTTTGAATATTGTAAAAAAATTTAATGGGGTTATAATTAATCATTGTGAAAATAAAAGATTTTATAATATGGATTTATTTGAATCATTAATGGTAGCTAGAGATATAGAGTTATCAAAATATATAAATAGTCATGTTCATATAGCACATATTTCAACAAAAAATACTCTTGATTTAATTAAATATGCAAAATTAAACAAATTAAAAGTAAGTAGCGAAGTTACTTTTCATCACTTATTATTAGAAAAAGATGAAAAAAATACTTTAAAAAAAATAAATCCACCACTTCAAAATAAAAATGGAATTAAATATTTAATTGATAATTTAGATTATATAGATATAATAGTTAGTGATCATGCTCCTCACACATTAGAAGAAAAAAATACTGATTATAAAAATGCTCCAAACGGAATTTCTGGTTTAGATATATTCTTTCCTGCTATATATACAATATCTAAAAAATATAATATCGATTTAGAATATTTAATAGAGAAAATCACTTATAATCCTTCTAAAATATTTAATCTTAAAAATAAAGGAGATATAAAAGAAGGGTATAATGCTGACTTAGTAATAGTTGATATAAATAAAAATTGGGATAGGAAAATATTTTCTAAAGGAAAAAATATTCCATATAAAACTTTAAATGGAAGAGTAATAATGACAGTTGTAAATGGAAAAATTAAATATAAGGAGGATCTTAAATGAATTGCATTGTAAAAGATATTAAAAAAACAGAAAATTATATATTATTAACTGTAGAAACTGAAAAAGAAATATTAATAGAACCAGGACAATTTGTTATGTTAAAGCCTAAATATTATGATTTTGGAAAACCATTTTCTGTTATTTTTCAAGAAGGAAAGATAATAAAATTTCTTATAGCAGTTGTTGGAGAACTAACAACAGAATTAAAAATGTTAAAAGAAAATGATGAATTAGATATAAGGGGAGCATATGGTATTCCATTTATAAATAAAATAGATAAAAGTAAAAAATATATATTATTAGGTGGAGATTGTGGTTCTGCTCCTCTTATTCATTTTTCTGAAAAATATCCACATTTAGTTGACAAAAAGATATATGGTTATGCAACTTCTGAAATAAGAAAAATATTTAATATTAAAGGGTTACATATAGATGAAGAAGAAAAAATGAATTTAATAGAAAAATTATTTAAAGATATAAAATTTGAAAATAATAATGCTTTTTTGGTTTGTGGAAGTATGGACATGATTAAATCTATAAAAAAAGCTTTTAGTTTATATAATGTTAAAATTTATGCTTCTCTTGAAGCTATTATGGGTTGTGGGATAGGTATTTGTAAAGGTTGCCCGGTTAAAACAAAGAATGGAATAAAGATGATTTGTAAAGATGGCCCTATATTTGATTTAAGTGAGGTGAATTTAGAATGGTAGAAATTTGTAATATAAAATTCAAAAACCCTATAATTATAGCCTCCGGGCCTGGAGGTAATGGACAAGAACTAGCAGAATATATTGATTTAAATAAATTAGGTGGGTTTACATCAAAAACAGTAACTATAAAAGAAAAAGAAGGTAATCCGCCACCTAGAATAGTAAATGTTAAAGCAGGTATAATAAATTCTATAGGATTACAAAACCCAGGAATAGAAAATTTTATAAAAAATGATTTGAAATTTTTAAATAATTTAAAAACAAATGTTATTCTAAGTTTGGGTGGAGAAAATATAAGCGATTATTTAATGTTAGTTGATAAGTTAAATAATTCTAATGCAGCTATATTTGAATTAAATTTATCTTGTCCAAATGTGGGAAAAGATGGAATTCCTCTTGGAATAAATGAAAAATCTATTTTTGAATTAGTTCAAGAAGTAAAAAAAATTTCAAAAAAACCAATTTTTATTAAATTTGGAGTAGAAACTTTTTTAGAAGATTTAATTAATGCAGCAATTAAAGCAGGAGCGGATGGGATTACATTAATTAATTCTCCAAAAGGTATGAAAATAGATATTAATACAGGAAAAGTTATTTTAAAAAGAGGAGTTGGAGGTTTAAGTGGGCCTGCAATAAAACCAATAGCTTTAGCTACAATTTTTAGAATAAGAAGAAATTTTAGAAAAATACCGATAATAGGTATGGGTGGTGTTTTTGATTATAAAGATGCAATAGAATTTATTATGGCTGGGGCTAATTTAGTTGGAGTTGGGTCAGGAGTAATGACAGATCCTTATTTACCATTGAAAATAATATATGATTTAGAAAATTATTTTAAAAATAAAAATTATAATGAAATTTTTTCATGCGCTGTGGAGGGATATTATGTTTGATAAATATATTAAACGTAGACAAAAAAATAATTCAGTATTGTTTGTAGGATTAGATAGTGATTATGAAAAAATAAATGGAGATATTTACGAATTTAATAAATGGATAGTAAAAAATACATATGATTTGATCTGTGGATATAAAATAAATATAGCTTTTTATGAGAAGTTAGGAGCAAAAGGATTAGAAATATTAGAAAATACTATAAATTATATTAAAAATGTTGATGAAGACATACCAATTATTTTAGATGCAAAAAGGGGAGATATTGGAAACACTGCAAAGGCGTATGCAACATATTATTTTGAAAAATTAAAAATAGATTCTTTAACTGTTAATCCTTATATGGGGTTAGATACACTAGAACCTTATTTAATGTATAATGATTCTCATATATTTGTTTTATCTTTAACTTCAAATAAAGGAGCATATGATTTTGAAATTCCTGAAAAATTATATTTAAAAATTACTCAAAAAATGAATGAGTTAAATAAAAAGTTTAAAAATAAAATTGGTTTAGTTGTAGGTGCAACGAATGCAATATTCATAAAAGAAATTGTAAATAATTCTGATAATATGTTATTTTTAATTCCTGGTATAGGTGCCCAAGGTGGTAGTATTAAAGATATATTTAATAATCTTAATGGTTATAAAAATATATTAATAAATGTTTCAAGAAGTGTAATTTTTAGTGATGATCCGAGAAAAAAAGTAATTTTATATAATTCTGAAATTAATAAATGGAGGGAAAATAATGAATTTAATTAAAATTTTAGAAGATACAAATGCAATTTTAAAAGGTCATTTTTTATTATCATCTGGTTTGCATTCTGATAAGTACATTCAATGTGCACAAGTATTAAAATATCCAAAATATGCTCAAATATTAGGAAATGAATTATCAAAAAAATTTAATGAAATACCAGATTATATTATCTCGCCAGCATTAGGTGGAATTATAATAGGACACGAAGTTGCAAAGGCTTTTGATGTTCCATTTTTATTTACCGAGAGAAATAAAGATGGAAAAATGGAGTTAAGAAGAAATTTTTATATAGAAGAAAATAAAAAAATAATAATAATAGAAGATGTTATAACAACAGGAAAATCGACATTAGAGGTATTAAATGCAATTCAAAAATATAATCCTAAAATTATTGGGATTGGTTGTATAATTAATAGAAGCAAAAAAAATATATTAAATAATTATTTAATAAACTCCTTATTAGAAATAGAAGCAAAAACATTTGAACCTGATTCTTGTCCATTATGTAAATTAAATATTCAATTAATTAAACCGGGTAGTAGAAAAGTATTGTAGAGGAGGGAAAATGAATAAAAAATCAATATTTTATATTTTATTGGCAGCGGTTTTAATGGGAAGTACTTTTTCTATTCAAAAAATAGGTCTTATAAGTGTAGATACTCTTTTTTATTTAACTATAAGATTTTTGATTGCTACTATAATTTCATTTCTTTTTTTAAGAAAGGAAATATTTACTATTCCGTTATTTTAGGACTTATTTTATCTATAGGAGATTTAACTCAAGTTGTAGGTATTAAATATACAACAACATCTAAAGCTGGCTTCATAACATCTCAATATGTTGTATTTATACATATTTTTTCTTATTTTATTGAAAAAGAAAAAATTAATATTTAACAAGGAATAGGATTTATGTTATCTATAATAGGTTCTTATTTGTTATCAGGTAGGATACATAGGTTTAATATTTGAGATTTTTTAATGATTATATGTGCTATTAGCTTTTCGCTATATATAGTTTTAATTACAAAATTTAGCAAAAAAATAAAAGAGATAGATTTACTAACATTTCATTTTTTTACAGTTGCTGTTATAGGAATGATATTTTCATTTTTGTTTAAAATAAATATATATATTACAACATTCTCATTTTTTACGATTATTTATTCTGAGATAGTGGGAAGTATAATAGTTAGATATTTGCAACTGAAACATCAGAAAAATGTAGGTAATAACTTAATAGCGTTGATATTTCTGGTACAACCAATATCCTCATCGATGCTTTCTAAAGTAATATTAAATGAAATATTTACTAAAAATCAAATAATTTGATCATTTATACTATTGATTAGTATTTTGATTTCAAATTGTAGAAAAAATAGATCATAATTATTTTATTGTCTATGAGATGTATTTCTATTTTATAGAAATAGTTAATATATTATAGAAAATATTTTTTATAAAAAGATCAATAAAAATATGATAATTTATATTTATATATTAAAAACTATTCTCATATAAGTACAAAAGATACGATTTTAAAGTTTATTTTGATAGAACTATTTAATGTTTATATTTAAACATTTAAAGAGATATTGCCTAATAATTAAAATTTACATTTACAGATATACCTATAAAAATACATATTAAAATATATACAGATCTTTTATATTAAATGATAAAAATTTATCTAATTTTATAAAACTATATTTATTAATAGTAGAATTTTTATATAATTATAAAGAAAAATAGGATTGGCTTTTGCCAATCCTATTAAATATTATATTGAATGCAATTCAAAATATTAAATTACAAATAATAATTAATTAATAATTAGTTACATTTAAATAAATTTATTCATTTAGTTATATACTAGGTGTATAATATTAATATATCATTAAAAAGGAGGGGTATTATGAAAAATTTCATTTTTTTAATATTGATTATAATGTTTGCTGTATCAATATATTCATTTGAAATTTCTGGTTCATATTTAATGGAATTATCTGGTTATGAAAGAACTTTTTACGGATTAAATATTATATTTGGAGACAAAAGTTTGTTGGGAGTTGAATTGGGTGTGTTTTCTCCGCCAGATATAATAGAAACATATGAAATAACTTATTTACAACCTACTGTATTTGCGTTATTGCAAATACCGTTTGGAAATGTGAAAATTTTTAGTGGCGTTAGTCCAATTATACAATATTACGATAACTCATTTTCACTATATTCATATACTATGTATTTAATAAAAGGAGGGTTATCAATATATTTAGGGCCTATTGTTTTTACAGGTGGAATGAATACTGTTTTTGATCTTTCATTTCAACAAACATTTGGAATATATAGTGCTTATGGGCAATTTGGTCTTAGATTTTAAAAGAGGAGGGAATAATATGAAAAAAATTTTATATATTTCTATATCAATATTTTTAATTCTTTTTTTGTTTTCATGTCAAAAAATCGACCCATTACTTGGAAATAGTGATATTAGTGGATTAGCCAAATTATACGATTCATTTGATTACACTAATATAAAAGTATCTATAGAAGGGTTAGAAAGTACAGGGGAAGGTTTTAGTCCTATTGATACGATATCTACATTAGGAGAAACATATACAGATGAAAAAGGGAATTTTACTTTAGAAAATATACCAGCTGGAAATTATATACTAAAGGCTGAAAAAGAGGGGTATTTCCCTACTAAACAATTTATTAATGTAATTGAAGATTCTGAAATTACTTTAGAAAAAACTTTAATATTATATCCTCTAGGTGATTATGGTACATTAAACGGAAATGTAAAATATATTGATAAAACAAATCATTCTGGAATTTTAATTGAAATTAGAACTCCGGAAGGGGAGCCATTACCTGGAATGTATGCTTTTTCAGATAAGAATGGAAATTATTCATTTGACTTTGTTCCGGTAGGAAATTATGTGGTATATGCTTATGATCCATCAGAAAATTCAATATATACTCCAGATGCTGCATCTATATTAATTGAAAAATCAAAAAATACTATAGCTCCAAATTTAATTCTACGTCGGGCTGCCGAGCATGTTGTTATTTTTAGAGATGTAGCTGCTTGGAGTTCTCCTAATGCAATTGTAGAAATATTAGAAGAAATAGGTTTTACAGATGGGTTAGGTAAAAAACAATATGAGATAAAAAATTCAAGTGATATAATCTCTATGAGTTCTTTTGATCCATCCTGGGCTATAATAATTGAAGGTGACCAAACAACAAACTTTTATAGTATATATGAAAATAATTCCAACAAGTTTGACTTATTTGTTCAAAGTGGGGGAACAATTTTTTGGATAGCATGTGATAATGGATGGAATTATGGCGATTTTACTGGTAGATTGCCTGGTGGCGTTACATGGAGAGATTATTATGACCAATATAATATTTTAGTAAATACAACTCATCCATTATTAGAAGGATTCCCTGAAAATAATGAACTTCATGGAAATTATGCTAGTCACGGTGGATTTGATAATTTAGACACTGCAAATATACAGAATTTATTAATATTTATAGAAGAAAAGTCTTCTTTAGAAAAATACCCAACATATATTGAGTACAGATATGGAAAAGGTAGAGTAGTTGCTTCTACATCACCACTAGAATTTTATACAACACACAATTATTATGATAGTGAATATTATATATGGTTATTAAGAAGAAGTATTGAATATGTATTTAATCTTCCTATTTCTCCTATTGAATAAAAAAAGCCCTTCGGGGCTTTTTTAGTATAATCATTTGATAATTAAAAATTTTGATTAATATACAGCTATATAACCATCAGCTCTTTTTTCCGTTCCTGCTACATATGAATTATTATCTTTTAAAATTATTTGGCCTCTTCCAAATGGTCCTGAATTTAATGATACTCTTATTTCATGACCTTTTCTTTCTAATTTTTCTGCAATATGAGAAGGGAAATCTTTTTCCACTAATATAGTCTTCTTTTCAATCCATTGCCATCTTGGGGCATCTAGAGCAGATTGAGGGTTTAAATTTTTATCTATAAGATTTAATATAACTTGCAAATGTCCTTGTGGCTGCATAAATCCACCCATTACACCAAATGGACCTATAGGATTATTATCTTTAGTTATAAATCCAGGTATTATAGTGTGATATGGTTTCTTTCTAGGTTCTAAAAAATTTATATGATTTTTATCTAATGAAAAACTATGACCTCTATTTTGTAATGCAATACCAGTTTCAGGAACAACTATTCCAGAACCAAATCCCATATAATTACTTTGTATAAAAGATACCATATTACCCCATTTATCAGCTGTTGCTAAATAAACTGTATTTGAAGTAGGAATTTTTCCAGGGAATGGTTCAATAGCAATATCAGAAATATTTTTTGATCTTTCCTTTGCATAATTTTCAGATAACATATCTTCAACTTTTACTTTCATTTTTGAAATATCTGTAATATATTCCTTCCCATCAATAAATGCTAACTTTAATGCTTCTATAGATTTATGATACATATCGAATTCATCTTTTATTTCTAAATTTTTATATATATTTAATGCCATTAATGTAATAATTCCTTGTACATTTGGAGGTAGCTCCCAAATATCATATCCTTTATAATTTATTTTAATGGGTTCTACTAAATCACCTTTAAATTCAGCAAAATCATCATAATCAAAATATCCACCATATTTTTCAGAAAACTTTATTATTTTTTCTGTTATTGAACCATTATAAAATTCTTTAGCATTTGAATTTGCAATTAATTCTAATGTTTTCGCATGATATGGCAAACTTACAATTTGACCAGGTTGAGGTGCATCATACCCAAAAGTCTCAAACCAATATTTAAACACTTCATCTTTTAATCTTTCTTTGTAGATTTTATTTGCTCTATTCCAATAATATGAAACAGTTGGAGAAACCGGATAACCATCAATAGCATATTTAATTGCTGGTTCAAATAATTCTTTAAATTCTAATTTACCAAATTTATTCCATAATAAATTCCATCCAGCGGGGGTACCTGGTACAGTTACAGATTCCCAGCTATGTGGTTTTATTTCATTAATGTCTCTTAATTTTTCCAAAGATAAATTTTTTGGAGAATAACCACTAGAATTCATACCGTATAATTTCCCATTATACCAAATAATAGCAAAGTTATCAGATCCAATACCATTTGATGTTGGTTCAACAACTGTTAATGCAGCAGCTGTTGCAATTGCAGCATCAATAGCATTACCACCTTTTTTTAATATTTCTACTCCTGCTTGTGCTGCTAATGGTTCAGATGTGGCAACTACACCATTTTTTGCAAAAATACAATTTCTTTTAGATGGATAAGGATACTCTAAATAATCAAAATTCATATTTACCTCCTATATATTTAATGCATTATATATATAGTAAATACCAATAATTATTAATGCAATAAATAATATTCTTTGAATCCATTTTGAACCTTTTTTTATTGAAAAAGTACTTCCCAAATATCCTCCTGTTATACTTCCTAATGCAAGTACAAATCCTGCTAAATAATCTACTTGTTTGTTTATTGCAAATATTATAAAGGCAAAAATTGTATAAGATAAAACTAAAAACACTTTAATAGCATTAGTTTTTACTAAATCATAACCTTCTAATAATACCAATGCACTCATTAAAAAAAAGCCTACTCCTGCTTGAATAAATCCACCATATATTCCTATTAAAAAGAAAACTATAAAACTTAATATGTTGTTCCTTTTAACCTTTCTTTCTTTTGTCCAAAGATCAGGTTTTTTTATTAAAAATACACTCATAATTATTAAAATAAATCCAACTATACTTTTTAATAATCCTTTATCTATATTAACAACAATATTTGCACCTAGTATAGCTCCTAAAGTTGCAGGAATAGCTAAAAAAATAGCTCTTTTTAGATCTAAAACATCGTTTTTTCTAAATTTTGTTGTAGCTGTAATATTTTGAAAAATTATACCTATTCTATTTGTCCCATTGGCAATATCAATAGGCAGTCCTAATAAATTTAATACTGGTAAAGTAATTAATGATCCACCACCTGCTATTACATTAATAAAACCACTAAATAATCCTGCTAAGAAAACTAAAAAATAAAGCATAATATCCCTCCTAAAATTCGCTAAGCTAATTATTCATATTATATATAAATTTTTTTGTTATGTCAATATATATGGTAAAATATATATAAGGGGGAGATAATATGAAAATATATATATCATTTGATTTTGAAGGATTAGGTGGAGTTACTCAATGGTCTGATGTTAATAAGGGAAATAATTTTAAACAAAATTATGCATTAGAACAATTAAAAGCATTATTAAAGCCATTAAGAGAGTATGAAGTATTGATTTCAGATTCTCATGGTATGGGAGATAATATATTATGGGAAATTACAAATGAATTTCCAAATGTAGAATTAATATCAGGTGGAATTAGAAAATATTATATGATGTCAGGAATTGATTCATCTTTTGATAGAATGATTTTTTTTGGATATCATTCTGGAATAGGTGAAATATATTCTACTATGGATCATACATATTCGAGCTCTTCTATTCACAATATTTGGATAAATGGAATTTATATGAATGAAACTTTAATAAATGCAGCTTTTGGAGGTTTATTTAATGTTCCTCTTGCAATGGTAGTTGGAGATGATAAATTAGAGAAACAATTAAATGGTTATTTTAATAATTTAATTTATGTATCTACAAAAGAATCTTTAGGAAGATATTCTGCTAGATTTAAACCAATGAAAAAATTATTAGAAGAAATTGAAGACGCAACTCAAGTAATGCTAAATTATAGGAAAGAGGATTTTACAGTATTTAATTTTGAAAAGCCTATTGAGATGATAGTTGAATTATCAGATACAGCAAAAGCTGATATGGTAGAATCTATGCCTCTAGTTGAAAGAATTGATGGGAGAAAAATAAAATTGGTTCATGAAGATTATAAGATTGTATTTGAGGGGCTATTGGCGATTACATATATTACTTTAGCAGCAAAATATATAAACTCTTAAATAAAATATTTTTTTAAAATAATAAAAAGGGATCATTTTATTAAGATTAAAATGATCCCTAAACAATTTATATTGTTTAAAATATAATATCAGATAATATTTTAATAAATAGTAAAATAAGAACAATTATCATTATTGGTTTTATTATTTTACTTCCGTTTTTTAGAGCCAGCCCAGAACCTACCCAATTTCCTGCAATTCCAAAAAATGCCGCTGGAAGACCTATAGAAAAAAATACTTTTCCACCAATTATAAAAGTTATTAAAGCACTAATATTTGACGCTAAATTTACAATTTTAGCTGTTCCAGAGGCTTTTACATGATCTAATGATAATATTGAAACATATAAAATAATTAAAAATGTACCTGTTCCTGGTCCAAAAAAACCATCATACATTCCTATTATAAACCCTATTAAGCTAGAAAAAACTATTTTTTTTATATGAGATATTCTTTGTTCTTTATATTTAATAGGTTTTCTAAACATAATAAAAACCGCTGCTAACGGAATCAATATTGCTAAAACTACTTTTAAAATATTATCTGATAATATTAATGCTAATCTTGCACCTAAAAAAGACCCTAAAAAAGAAAAAACAACTGAAAAAATTCCTATTTCAAAAATAATAGCTTTTCCTTTAGCATATCTTAAAGTACTTATAGTCGTTCCTATAGATGAAGATAATTTATTTGTAGCCAACGCATAATGACTGGGAAGTCCTATAAACAGATATGCAGGTAGAGATATTAATCCACCACCACCAGCTATTGAATCTACAAAACCTGCTAAAAATATTAATGGAAATAAAATGACTTTATCCAATAACGTTATATCCACAATATCCCTCGCTTTATATTTATAATTCTGTCGCCATCATTAAAAAGCCTGTAAATGCTGCATTGTCAATATCCAAAGTTTTATCTACATGTTTTTTCATTTCCAAAATATAATTTCTATATTTTACATAAAAATCATATGATGGTTTAGGAGAATACTTTATATCTTCCAATTCATAATAATTAATAATTAATTTTGTAGTATTAGGTTTTATAAAAACTTCTTTTCTAGGGAAATAATAATAAGGAAAAACAGTTAGTAATGTCCATTTTGCTAATTTATATTGTGTCAAAATTTCCAAGGCTAAATTAAACCCTAATTCTTGATCTCCATGAATAATTTGTTTAATACCCTCTACTAATTGCTTTTTTTCTTCATTTGTCATTGAACTCAATGCATCTTTAAATTTTGGTTTTTCAAATAAAGATATTAGAGATGATTTTGAAACCATTTTAGCCATATTTTCTACTATGAGTTCTGTATTTTCAAACACATTAAAATCAAAAAATTCTATAGCCATTTTATGCATTTTATCGGGAATATGCTTTTTTGAAAGTTTTATTAGTTCCGGATGAGAAAACCCGCCTGGATAGACACTTAAAAATTTTTTTGATGCTTTTTCTACTTTCTTAATATTTATATTTTTCCTCCTCGTGTATAATGTTTTCGTATAATTAATAAATTTGATAATTGTTTTTAAAAAAACGATTCTAACTCTGAGTTATTATTTAACTATAGTAATTCTGCCCCTCCTTGCGATTAAAGCGCCTGAAAAAGTCTGACTAACTTTGGTATATAAGTTGAATTGCTACCGGAGAATGAGCTATAGCTCTTACATATAACGAGGCTCTTTTCTTATATACCCAGAGTTAGAATCTAATTCTGAAAGGTTGTGTTTCTATGTTGTTTGTTGGTATCGATGTTTCTAAAGATAAACTTGATTATTTTCTTGATAATTCTATCAAAGGTGTTGTTGATAATTCTATCGATGGTTACGAGAAACTTGTTTCTATTTTTAAAGATATGGACGATATCGCTTTTGTTTTGGAACCTACTGGTATTTATTCTAAAAATATTTTTGTTTTTT